>NZ_JXQR01000041.1:0-1270 GCF_000834715.1 Flavobacterium sp. MEB061
TTCTGCGTCGGCTTTAGCTTTTGCTTCTGCAGCAAGTTTAGCTTGCTGTGCTTCGGCGTCTGCTTTTGCTTTATTTTCAGCTGCAAGTTTAGCTTGTTGTGCGTCTGCATCAGCTTTCGCTTTTGCTTCTGCAGCAAGTTTAGCTTGTTGAGCTTCTGCGTCGGCTTTAGCTTTTGCTTCGGCCGCTAGTTTAGCTTGTTGCGCTTCTGCATCGGCTTTGGCTTTATTTTCAGCAGCTAATTTTGCTTGTTGTGCTTCCGCATCTGCTTTGGCTTTATCAGCAGCCAATTTTGCTTGTTGTGCTTCTGCATCTGCTTTCGCTTTTGCTTCTGCAGCAAGTTTAGCTTGTTGTGCTTCGGCGTCGGCTTTTGCTTTTGCTTCTGCAGCTAATTTTGCCTGTTGTGCTTCTGCATCTGCTTTCGCTTTTGCTTCGGCCGCTAGTTTAGCTTGTTGTGCATCTGCGTCTGCTTTCGCTTTTGCTTCTGCGGCTAATTTTGCTTGTTGAGCTTCTGCGTCGGCTTTGGCTTTTGCTTCAGCTGCAAGTTTAGCTTGTTGTGCTTCTGCGTCGGCTTTCGCTTTTGCTTCTGCGGCCAATTTTGCTTGTTGTGCTTCTGCAGCTTGTTGTACTTTTAATGCTTCAGCATCCGCTTTGGCTTTATCAGCAGCTAACTTAGCTTGACGTTCTTCTTCTTGTATTTGTAATTTTTTAGCTTCTTGTTCTGCTTTTAGTCTTTCAGTCGCTTCTGCATCGGCTTTTACTCTTGCATCTGCCAATAATTTCGCTTGTAAAGCTGCCATATCGGCTTTAGCTTTTGCATCAGCAGCCAATTTAGCTTGTTGGGCTTCAGCGTCAGCTTTTGCTTTATTTTCAGCAGCTAGTTTTGCTTCACGAGCTTCTGCTTCTTCTTTAGCTTTTGCCTCTTCAGCTAATTTTATTTTTAATGCTTCAGCATCCGCTTTTGCTTTTGCTTCGGCAGCTAATTTTGCTTGTTGTGCTTCGGCGTCTGCTTTTGCTTTTGCTTCAGAAGCTAATTTTGCCTGAGCTTCAGCATCTGCTTTGGCTTTTGCATCTGCAACAAGTTTTGCCTGAAGTGCTTCTGCATCAGCTTTCGCTTTTGCTTCTGCAGCCAATTTTGCCTGAGCTTCAGCATCTGCTTTCGCCTTTGCATCTGCAACAAGTTTTGCTTGAAGTGCCTCCGCATCAGCTTTCGCTTTTGCTTCTGCAGCTAATTTTGCCTGAGCTTCAGCATCTGCTTTTGCTTTTGCATCT
>NZ_JXQR01000042.1:0-687 GCF_000834715.1 Flavobacterium sp. MEB061
GCAAATCAATTAATTACAGTTACGGCAGTAAATGATAATCCGGTAGCGGTAAATGACGTTTATACTGTTGCAGAAGATGCGACGGTAACTTTAAATCCATTAGCATTGGATTCTGATCTTGATGGCGATACGTTGAGTATCACTTCAATTGGAGGAACAACACTTACAGGTGGAGTACAAACAATTCCTGTAACTAACGGAACAGTAAATATCTCAGTTGCAGGCGTGATTACTTTTACACCATCGGCAAACTTCAATTCGGCTACAGCTATCAGTATTCCTTATGTAATCAGCGATGGTCATGGCGGAACTGACACGGCAAATCAATTGATTACAGTTACGGCAGTAAATGATAATCCGGTAGCGGTAGATGATATTTATACTGTTGCAGAAGATGCGACAGTAACTTTAAATCCATTAGCGTTGGATACGGATCTTGAAGGCGATACTTTGAGTATTACTTCAATTAATGGAACAACACTTACAGGTGGAGTACAAACAATTCCTGTAACTAATGGAACAGTAAATATCTCGGCTACTGGCGTGATTACTTTCACACCATCGGCAAACTTTAATTCAGCTACGGCTATTAGTATTCCTTATGTAATCAGCGATGGTCATGGCGGAACTGACACGGCAAATCAATTAATTACAGTTACGGCAGTAAATGATAATCCGGTAGCGGTA
>NZ_JXQR01000043.1:0-789 GCF_000834715.1 Flavobacterium sp. MEB061
ATCACCTCGTCTGATTTTTGGTGCAATACGTTTGTATTTTATGTTTCCTGAGTTCACGGCATTGTCATTTACCTGAACCAGGCTTGAATGGTTCTCGAATGTCAGGGATGCGGTTGGTGAAACCGTAAGTGCGTTTACAACCCTTAAGGTATAGTTTGAAGGTACTGTGATGGCTATTGCGGGATTTATGGTAAGGGAGCAGGCAGTCAAATCAGAAGATATTGTAAAGGCTCCTGCAATAATGGCTGCTTTGCTTGCATCAGGGGTACCGTTTGACCACGCTGTGCCGCTCCAGGTGGTAGAGGATTGGTTGGTGATTGTAACATCTGAAGAAACAGATGAAGTACAAGTACCATTACTTACTGTAAATCTGTATGTTCCGGCTGCAAGACCTGTAACTGTATAGCTAGTTCCTGTGTTATTGATTGTATTTGAAACGAAACCAGTTTGATTTATTGTCCAGTTACCTGCAGGTAAATTATTTAATGTTACACTTCCCGAAGTAGTACAGTTAACCTCTGTTTGTGCTGCTATACTTGGTGTTGTTGGTAACGCATTTACTGTAATTGCAGATGAAGATGTCGCCGAAGTTGCAGTACATCCATTAGGAACAGTTGTATAATTAATAGTTACTGTTTTACTTCCAGTTGTTAGATATCTTAAAGTAACCGTATTATCAGCACTAGTTCCACCAGAAACAATTGTATAATTAGTTCCTGCGGTTCCCGGGAATCCCCAAACATAATTGGACATTGCACCTTGTGTAGTATAAGTAACAGAAGTGCCAAT
>NZ_JXQR01000044.1:0-213 GCF_000834715.1 Flavobacterium sp. MEB061
TGCTGCAGGCTGGGCAGTAAATGTTGGTGTTGGTAACGCATTTACAGTAGTTGCAGATGAAGATGTTGCTGAAGTCGCTGTACAACTATTAGGAACAGTTGTATAATTAATAGTTACTGTTTTGCTTCCAGTTGTTAAATATCTCAACGTTACTGAACTATCATTGCTAGTTCCTCCTGAAATAATTGCATAATCTGTTCCTGCTACTCCCGG
>NZ_JXQR01000045.1:0-300469 GCF_000834715.1 Flavobacterium sp. MEB061
TCCAGGGATCGAACCAGGGACACATGGATTTTCAGTCCATTGCTCTACCATCTGAGCTAAGGTACCGTTGTGCGGTTAATGCGGGTGCAAAGATAGAATCATTTTTCGTTTATCCAAAACATTTTTTTAAAAAAATCAATTCGTACCTTCGCATTGGTAAATAAAAAAATATGGTTTTAACTGTTGATGTTGGAAATACTCGAATTAAAGCGGCTGTCTTTGAGGGAAGTAAAGTTCTTGAAAATTTTGTTTTTGAGAAAAATGAGCTCGAAAAAAAAATTGAAGAAATTTTAAAAAAGTTTCCAAATTGTTCTGATTTGGTTGTTGCATCGGTTGGAAACATCGAAAAACAATCTTTTTTGACTTTCGAAAAAGAACTCAATATTCATTTTTTAACGCATGAGGATGTTTTTCCCTTTATAAATAAATATGCGACACCAAAAACTTTAGGAATCGACAGAATGGTTTTGGCTGCGGGAGCAACTTTACAATTCCCTAAACAAAATAGGTTAGTCATTGATGCGGGAACTTGCATTACCTACGATTTTGTCGACGAAAACGACAATTATTTGGGTGGAGCTATTTCTCCGGGTCTGCGATTACGTTATGAAGCTTTGCATAATTACACGGCCAAGTTGCCTTTGCTGGCTTTAGAGTTGCCTGATTCATATATAGGAAACTCGACCCAACAAGCCATTCATTCCGGAGTTGTTAATGGTTTCGTCTATGAGATTGACGGTTTTATCGATGAATATCGCACAAACTTTTCAAATTTTATAATAATTTTAACGGGTGGCGATGCAGAATTTTTGGCTAAACGATTAAAAAATACCATATTTGCCAATTCAAATTTCCTTCTGGAAAGTTTGAACCAAACATTTCAATATAAAATCGACAATGATTAAAAAAATTATAATAAGTGCTTGTTTACTTATCTCGTTCGTTTCGTTTGCTCAGCAAGGTACTTCGTCACCATATTCTTTTTACGGAATTGGAGAATCAAGATTTAAAGGAACCCTTGAAAACAGATCGATGGCCGGGGTTGCAGTAGAACAGGATAGTATTCACTTGAATATTGAAAATCCGGCAAGTTATGCCAGTCTTGGACAAACGACTTTTACAGTTGGAGGAACTTTTGGAACAAATAATATAAAAAGCAGTACAGAATCTTCAAAAGCACAAAGATCAACTTTTGATTATTTAGCATTAGGAATTCCGATGGGTAAATTTGGTGCGGGTTTTGGTTTAGTGCCTTTGTCTTCTGTAGGTTATAAAATTTCAGATCTAAACCCGACACAAGGAGGAGTAAACAGTCAGCTTGAAGGAAAAGGAGGCGTAAACAAAGTTTTCCTTGGTTTAGGTTATAAAATTACACCAAAATGGAATATCGGAGCAGATATACAATATAACTTTGGTAAAATTTCAACAACGACTATAGAGGCCGTTACCGGAGTTCAAAGTGCTACAAGAGAAACTAATGCTTCTGAATTATCAGGTGTGAATTTTAATATTGGTACAATGTATCAAACTAAAATTGATAAAAAATTAAACCTATATACTAGTTTAAACTACACTTTTGCAAGTACATTAACTTCAAATAGTTCAAGAGTTATTGAAGTTGACGGAGATCCAGATGATGTAACCGGTGATCCTGTTGAAAATACTTTGAAATTGCCAAACAAAATAACATTTGGTGCCGGTGTTGGAGAAGCTAGAAAATGGTTGGTAGGTACAACAATAGCGTTTCAGGGAGACGGAAAACTTAACAATTATTACAACACAAGTGATAATGTTCGTTACGAAAAGTATTCTAAATATGCAGTTGGAGGATATTATGTACCAAATTACAGCTCTTTTTCAAGTTATTTTAGTAGAATCACTTATAGAGCAGGTCTTAAATTTGAAAAAACAGGATTAATAGTAAATAATGAATCAATTAATGATGTTGGAATGTCTTTAGGTGCAGGTTTTCCAATTACCGGAACTTTTTCAAATGTAAATTTCGGAATCGAGTTTGGTAAAAAAGGGACAACATCTGCAGGTTTAGTTCAGGAAAACTATTTAAATTTTAGCTTAAGTTTCTCTTTTAACGATAAATGGTTCGTGAAAAGTAAATTCAATTAAGCATAAGGTTTAGGTTTTTTTTAAGCTCACTACAATTTACTACATTTGGCAAATGAATTTACCAAAGAGATATATAATAAACGCTGTCACAGTTTTTGCTGTGACACTGTTTTTTGGATGCGAAAGTAATTTTAAAGAAGTTCAGAAAATTAACTTTTCAGAGTTTGTTCCGGGAAGTGATGCTGATACTGTCGATATAAAATATACAGATTCAGGACGCATAACCGGAGTTCTAAAAAGCCGAAAAATGCTCGATTATTCTAATCTTGATTTTCCATTTACAGAATTTCCTGAAGGGATTGATGTTACTTTGTATGATAAAAATCAAAAGCGTACTTTTATAAGATCCAATTATGCTGTTTCATATAAACAAACTGGGATTATTGATTTGCAGGGAAAAGTAAAAATTACCTCAGAAACAGGTCAGATGTTAGAAACAGAACAGTTGTATTTTGATCAGAAAAACGAATGGTTTTATACCGAGAGAAAGTTTAAATTAACAGATGCAAAAGGAGTTTCGTACGGGCAGGGAATTGACTTCAGCAAAGATTTTAAAGTAATAAACTCACAAAGAGTAACCGGCGAATTAGAAGCCGAAGAATAAAATAAAGATTATGGGCATTTTAAAATACACACAATACCTTTACTTAATAATTGCAGTTGCGTTTATTTATGACGGAATTACAAAGTTAAATGATCCTACCGGAAATCCCTGGTTGAGCTTTTTGATTGCCGCAGTGAGTGTTTTTATGTTTTTCTTCAGAAGAAAATATGCTAAAAGATTTGATGATCATTATAAAAAACAATAAAAAATGGAAATTAGTATTATAATACTATGTTTAATACTATCAGCCTTTTTTTCAGGAATGGAAATAGCTTTTGTTTCCTCCAATAAAATTTATCTTGAAATAGAAAAAAAGCAAGATAATTTTCTTTCTCAAATCTTAACGAAACTTACCCAAAATCCGTCAAAATTTATTGCTGCTATGCTTATTGGCAACAATATAGCTCTTGTAGTTTACGGTTTTTTTATGGGAGATGTAGTCCTGAAATGTATTGCTCATTTAGGATATCAGTTTTCAAATATTACCAGTTTATTGGTTCAGACCGTGATTTCTACTTTTGTAGTTTTGATAACGGCTGAGTTTTTTCCCAAAGTTTTTTTTCAGATTTATGCCAATTCCCTGATTAAGATTTTTGCTATTCCGGCTTATTTGTTTTACAGGTTGTTTTATTATATTTCGACTTTTTTCATCTGGATTTCAGATTTTATTTTAAGAAAGTTTTTTAAAACAGAAGGCGATCAGGTTCAATTGTATTTTAGCAAAATAGAGTTAGGAAATTATATCACCGAACAAATGAGTTCTGTAGAAGAAAATGACGAAGTCGATTCAGAAATTCAGATCTTTCAGAATGCTTTAGAATTTTCGGGTGTTAAAGCGCGCGATATCATGACACCTCGTACGGAAATTGTTGATATTGATATATTTGCAGGTGTTTCAGAGCTTAAGGAATTATTTATTGAAACAGGTTATTCTAAAATTGTAGTAAGCCAAAACTCACTTGATGATATTGTCGGCTACGTGCATTCTTTTGATTTGTTTAAAAAGCCTAAAACAATTAAATCGGTTTTAATGACGGTTGAGTTTGTGCCTGAAACAATTTCAATAAAAGACGCTTTAAATTTGTTAATCAAAAAACGAAAAAACGTTGCCGTTGTTTTAGATGAACATGGTGGAACTTCGGGAATTATAACAATAGAAGATATTGTAGAAGAGCTTTTTGGTGAAATTGAAGATGAACACGATTTAGATGAAGAATTAATAGAGCAGGAGCTTGGTGACGGTCAATATTTGTTTTCGACACGTTTAGATGTTGAATATTTAAATGAAACATATAAATTAGACATTCCTGAAGAAGATTCTTACGGAACATTAGGTGGTTTTATCGTGAATTCTACAAAAGAAATACCTCAAAAAGGAGAAAAAATCGTGATTGATCACTTCCATTTTGTGGTTGAAGAAGCGTCAAACAAGAAAATTGAATTGGTAAAAATGACGATAAAAGAGTGATTTTTTCATTAATTAAAAAAAAATGTCGAAAATAAAACACTAGTTGTATTGTTATTAACTAGATAATTGTATTTTCGCAAACTGAATATAAAATTAACGATAATAAAAATGGCAGTTTTAGCAAAAATTAGACAGCGTTCCGCTTTATTGATAGGAGTTATTGCACTTGCATTATTTGCATTTATAATACAAGATCTTTTCACAAGAGGAAGCTTCGGTCAGAGTTCAAAAGATGTAGGAAGCATCGATGGAAAAGATATTTCATTTGAAGACTTTAGAGTTAAAGTTAGTAATGTTGAAAAAAGTGGGCAAGGAATTACTTCCACTGAAGCTGCAAACAGAGTTTGGGATCAAGAGGTTTCAATCGCTTTATTGTCATCTCAGTTTGACAAATTAGGATTGAGAGTTGGAGAAAAACACCTTTTGGAAGTTTTAAAAACTGACCCAAATATTGGTAAAAATCCAATGTTTTTAAACGCAGCAGGTGCTTTTGACGTAGCTAAATTTAAAGAGTACTTTAAAACAAATCCTGAAGCAGCACAATATATTTCTGCAAAAGAAAAAGATGCTGAATTAAACGCAAAATTCCAAATCTACAATACATTAGTAAAATCAGGTCTTTACACAACTGCTAGTGAAGGGAAATTGAAATATGAAATGGAAGCTAATAAAGTAAACTTTGCTTATGCTGCCGGATTATATTCTTCAATTAAAGATAGTGATGTAAAAATTTCTGATGATGAAATTGTTGATTATATGAAGAAAAACGAGAAAAAATTCAAAGCGGATGAAACTCGTGAAATTCAATATGTTTTAGTTGAAGACAAAGCTTCAAAAGAAGATGAGGCTGAAATTAAAGCTAAAATTACTGCTTTATTAAACGGAAGAGTAGAATATAACGCAAAAACAGGTAAAAACGATACTTTGCCAGGTTTTAGAAACGCAACAAACATTGCCGAATTTGTAAATGCAAATTCTGATGTTCCTTACGATTCTACATATGTAGCTAAAAATAATTTACCTGCAGTTGATGCTGATAAATTATTCAGCTTGCCTGCCGGAGCGATCTACGGACCTTATGTTTACGGAAGATATTATGCTATATCTAAATCTTTAGGATTTAAATCTGGTGTTAATGCAAAAGCAAGTCATATTTTAATTGGTTACGAAGGATCTCAAACTCCTAACGCAAAAGAAAAAAGAACAAAAGAAGAAGCTAAAGCTAAAGCTGAAGGAATCCTGGCTCAGGTTCAGGCAAATCCTGATAGTTTCATGATGTTGGCTTTTACAAGTTCTGATGATTCATCTGCACAGCAAGGTGGTGATTTAGGATATTTTGGTCCAAACCAAATGGTAAAACCATTCAATGATTTTGTATTCAATAATGGAATTGGAAAAGTTGGTTTAGTTGAAACTCAATTTGGATTTCACATTATCAAAATTACAGATAAACAAGACGGAATTCGTTTAGCTACAATTGCTCAAAAAATAGAGCCTTCTGAAGCTACTTCTGATAAAGTATTTACATTAGCAACTAAATTCGAAATGGACGCTGCTGATAAAGATTTTAACGCAACAGCAAAAGCTTTAGGTTTAAAAGCTGCTGCTCCTGTAACTGCAAAAGCTATGGATGAAGCGTTTGGTCCTTTAGGGAATCAACGTAACATTGTAAGATGGGCATTTGACAAGGAAACAAAAATCGGTGATGTAAAACGTTTTGAATTAGCTAATATTGGTCACGTAATCGCACAATACAAAAGCGAAAACAAATCAGGTTTAGTATCTGTAACTGTTGCAAGACCTTATGTTGAGCCAATCTTGAAAAACAAGAAAAAAGCAGAAATGCTTAAAGCTAAAATGACAGGTTCAAATCTTGAAGCTATTGCTAAAAGTGCCGGAGTTGCTGTTCAACAAGCTACTGATGTAACTTTGGATAATCCTGTTTTACCTGGTGGAGTTGGGCAAGAGCCTAAAGTTGTTGGAACTGCATTTGCTTTAGGAGCAAATAAAGTTTCTGCTCCAATTGAAGGAAATACTGGGGTGTATGTTGTAAAAAACATTAGTACAGTAAAAGCTCCTGCAATTGCTAACCATGCAGAATATGTTGCAAAAATAAAAACTCAAACTGCATCTGATGCAAGCAGAATTTTACCAGCGTTAAAAAACAATGCTAAAATTGAAGATAACAGATTGCAATTTAATTACTAGTCTATACTAGTAAATAAAAAAAAATATAAAACCCGAAATGTTCATTTGAATGTTTCGGGTTTTTTTATGCGTTTAAGGTTTTTAAAGTAATTTTTAGTCAAATTTTTAAAACTAAAACGAGCAATTTCTCGTATATCATTCCGAACAAGAACTGTAATTTATAAATTGCTTTAATTAGCAATTAAATGCTTTTTTGTTTCCGTTAATTTAGACAAATTCAGAATAATTTTGTAATAATTACATGTCTATTTTTGATAATTCTATAGGAATAATCGAAATATAATTTAAAAAATTTGTGATATTCAAAATATTGCAGTTTATTTGTCGAAATTTTCAACACAAAATACCAACTAAAATTCCAAAACAAGAATGAGTAAGTACTTTAATAATCAGGCATTTAATTTTTGTTATGTTTAAGTTTTTGTTTAGAAGAAAAGCTAAAGTATACACCAAAATTGAGAATCATATTTTTGGGATAATTACCGAGCTTTTGAAGGTAAGCAGTACTGACATCAATGTTGATGAATTGGGAGGAAAGTATTATTTAAGTAATGAAGAACAACATTTCAAGGTTACGATATTGAGTAACGATTATGTTATCAGACTTACTAATACTCGTGATTCTGTTGCTGAAAAATACGATAAGTTTTTTGTAGAAGATGTTTTAAAAGCGGTAAAAGAAGAGAAACATCGCAGAATGGAACTAGTTTATGATTCTATTACAAATAGTATAGAAAAAATGGCAGAACGCCTGCATAATACTCTTATAGAATCTAACGAACAAGAAAACCAAAAAGTACGCCGACTTGAAACCTCTAAACAAGTTAGGAACAAGAAAGTAAATTAATAAATTGCAGAGAGATAATTTACACTTGTAAAATCATTTCATCATAAGTCAAAATAGTTTCGTATCCTTTCATAGTAAAATAAGCTTTTGGATCTTCTTTAGAAATTACCATTACAAAATCGCCGCCCCAAGCCCCAAGACTTTTTATTACGCCATTAAAATCAGAAAAAGCTATTTCTTTGATTGTTCTTGTTTCCAGGATATTACTTAAATGAATTTCATGTTTTTCTACTGCTAGCGCAAATTCTTTTAGAGTCTTGGCATTTAAAATAGCATCGGTGATTTTATTGTTTTTAGCAACATTGTCTGTTAAATGTTCGTTTCGGTTATTATAGTATGCTTTTATTGCCGCTTTGCTATTCTGTTTTTTATTCAAATAAACGAAGTAAATGTTTTCTTTAAAAGCCGGATTAAAAACTACTGGTTTCACAGTATTATTTTCAACCTGATATAAAATAGAAGTATTATTTTGTGCGCAGGCAATATCATATCCGCTGCCTCCGAAACTGTTGTTAAGTAAAGTATAAGCGTTTGTTTTAGCCCACTGCGCAATATTGTTTATTAATGTTGAAGATGTTCCTAGTCCCCATTTTCTGGGAAATGTAAGATGCGTACTTGCCTTAAATCCGTTAGAATTATTAATAAAATCAGGATTTAACACATAAGCTTCGTGCAGAATATTGATTAAAGTTGTTTTTACAGTTTCTGATTCCGGAATGGTTTTGTTTATAATTTCAGAAAATTCAATAATATCCTCAAACCAAAGGTGATTGTCATAGTCATAACTTTTCCATTCTATCTTCTGGTCAGTTCCTTCTTCGATAATCAAATCCTGACCAAATTTTGTAGGCAAAGCAAAAGCATTAGCGCCGTCTAAAACAAGATATTCTCCGGAAATTAAAAGTTTTCCATTACTGTAAAAGGTTGTTTTCATTCTATAATTTTTTCAAGGAAATTCCAATCTTTTATCCCGAAGCCTCGGGACTAAATTCCAATTATTGTAGGGAGTTGGAATTTGGGATTTTTATTTGGAAACTATAATTTTTGAAATTTATTAATCAATTATTTTCTTATATTCTCAATAAATTCAACTACCGCGCTATGCGAAACGGTGTTCTTTTTGAAATGAGCTTTAATTAAATGGCGTTCTTCTTCGTTGGCTTCAAATTGGTTAATGATGTTGTTTAAATGCATTTTCATGTGCCCTTCCTGAATTCCGGTTGTAGTTAAAGAACGTAAGGCAGCAAAATTTTGCGCCAAACCTGCAACGGCAACAATTTGCATTAATTCTTCTGCAGAAGGTTTTTCGAGCATTTCAAGGCATAATTTTACTAAAGGATGTAAAGAAGTTAATCCGCCAACGGTTCCTAAAGCAAGTGGAATTTCTAACCAAAAAGTAAATATTCCGTTTTCGATTTTAGTATGAGATAAACTTGCATATTGACCATTACGTGATGCATAAGCATGTACACCGGCTTCTACGGCTCTAAAATCGTTTCCTGTTGCCAAAATTACGGCATCAACACCATTCATGATCCCTTTGTTGTGTGTTACGGCTCTAAAAGGCTCAACTTCGGCAATTTGAACTGCCTGAACAAAGCGTTCTGCAAATTCCTGTGGATTTGTAATGTGTTTTTCGGTTAAATCTTCAATTGGGCAGGAAACTTCGGCGCGAACAAGACAATTCGGAACATAATTAGATAAAATGCTCATGATTACCTTAATAGTTTCATCTTCTGAAAACAAATCAGAATTTTGGAACTCCTCTTTTAAAGTCGTTGCAAATTGTTCTAAACAAGAGTTTATAAAATTTGCTCCCATGCTATCTTTGGTTTCAAAAGTAGCATGAAGCTGAAAATAGTTTTCGAGTAAACTTCTTTTGTCTTTTAATTTAATATCTAAAATTCCCCCACCACGCTGTTGCATGTTTTTGGTAATGCTTTGCGTTTCGGAGAAAAATTTTGGTTTTATTTGGTCAAAGAACGATTGTAGTTTTTCTGCATCTCCATTAAAAGTAAAATGAACCTGACCAATCTTTTCGGTATTAATAACTGTTGCTTTAAAACCACCGCGAGTTGCCCAATATTTTGCTGATTTTGAAGCAGCAGCTACAACTGAACTTTCTTCAATTGCCATTGGAATGGTTTTGTATTTTCCGTTGATTAAAAAATTGGGTGCAACCCCAAGCGGAATATAAAAATTAGTAATCGTATTTTCTATGAATTCATCATGTAGCTGTTGAAGCTTTTCATCTGAATTCCAGTAATTTCTTATTATATTAAGCGCTTCTTCGGGAGTAGAAAAGTATTCATTGGCGATCCAGTTTATTTTTTCTTTTTTGGATAATTTCGAAAATCCGGCAACAGCATTGTTCATTTTCAGTATTTTAAATAATAATGTTGCGGCAAAGATACCAATTTAAGAGTTTTGTTTATAATCTATTTAAAATTGAAAAATACGCAATCGTTATTTTTTTTAACATTTAACACTTAAAATGTGTATTATGTTTATTTTTTTCACTAAAATTGGGCTCTTTTTTATATTTAAATTAATTCAAATGAATACAAGTAAAATTACTGTTATACTTTTGTTTTTAGTTGCTACCGTTTTTGGGCAACAAAAAATTACTGTTGAGAATATGTATGGTGGAGCATTTCGTGCCAAAGGAATGGATGAATTGCAATCTTTGAAAAATACAGACCAATATACTGTATTGAATGTTGACCAGGCTAGCAGAAGTATGCAAATAGATTTATACGATTTTGCAACGTTGAAAAAAGTATCTAATTTAATTGATACCAAAAATCATGCAGCATTAACAGACGGAATTGACAGTTATACTTTTGATGCTTCAGAAAAAAAGATTTTAATTGCTTGTAACACGAATCAAATTTTCCGTCACTCTTTTACGGCAGATTATTTTTTATACGATATTGCTTCTAAATCATTAACGAAGCTTTTTGGTTTTCAGGTTCAGGAACCAACTTTTTCTCCTGACGGAACTAAAATCGCTTATGCTAAAGAAAACAATCTTTATGTTTATGATGTAGCTTCAAAAAAATCAACAGCGGTTACTACAGATGGAAAGAAAAATGCAGTTATCAATGGTATTACGGACTGGGTTTATGAAGAGGAATTTGCTTTTGTTCGTGCTTTTGACTGGAGTAAAGACAGTAAAAAATTAGCTTATATTCGTTTTGACGAAAGTGCCGTTCCGGAATTTTCAATGTCAATCTTCAAAAAAGACTTGTACCCAACAGTTGAAACATTTAAATATCCTAAAGCCGGAGAAAAAAATTCTGTAGTTTCATTACATATATATGATGCGGCTGCAAATGCAACTAAAAAAGTTGATTTAGGAAATTATAATGATTTTTATATTGCACGACTAAAATGGACAAATGATAACAATACATTGTCTGCTCAGGTTTTAAACCGTCATCAGGATAATCTTGATTTATTGTTTGTAGACGGAACTACAGCTGCTGCAAAAGTGGTTTTAAACGAAAAAGACAAAGCTTATGTTGATGTGACAGATAATTTAACTTTCTTAAAAGACAACAGCTTTATCTGGACAAGCGAAAAAGACGGTTTTAATCATATTTATGTTTACGACAAAACCGGAAAACTTAAAAATCAGGTTACAAAAGGAAACTGGGAAGTAGTGTCTTACTACGGTTTCGACGAAAAAAATAAAACTATTTTCTATCAATCTACAGAAAATGGTTCAATCAACAGGGATATTTACAGAATTGGTTTAGACGGAAAAAACAAATTACGTTTAACTTCAAAAGTAGGAACAAGTGCAGCAACTTTTAGTCCAAATTTCCAATACTTCATTACAACTTTCTCCAGCAATTTAGTACCAACGACTTATACTTTGAATGAGTCAAAAACCGGAAAAGAAATTCAGGTTATCGAAAATAATCAGGCTCTTGCTGATAAATTGAAAGGATACAGTCTTCCTGCTAAAGAATTCTTCGTTTTAAAAACAGCAAAAGGAAACGAACTTAATGCATGGATTTTAAAACCAAAAGATTTTGATCCTTCAAAAAAATATCCTGTTTTCATGTACCAATATTCTGGTCCGGGATCTCAACAAGTAAATAACGACTGGAACAATACAGATGATTATTGGTTTTTATCTCTTACTCAACAAGGTTATATTGTAGCTTGTGTTGATGGTAGAGGAACTGGTTTTAAAGGTGCTGATTTCAAAAAAGTAACTCAAAAAGAATTAGGAAAATACGAAGTAGAAGATCAAATTGATGCTGCAAAAGTAATTGGAGCTTATCCTTATGTTGATGCTTCAAGAATTGGAATCTTCGGATGGAGTTATGGAGGTTTTATGGCTTCAAACTGTATTTTTCAAGGAAACGACGTGTTTAAAATGGCAATCGCGGTTGCTCCGGTAACAAACTGGAGATTTTATGACAGTGTTTACACAGAAAGATACATGCAGACTCCACAGGAAAATGCAAGTGGATATGATCAAAATTCGCCAATAAATCACGTTGACAAATTAAAAGGTAAATTTTTATTGATTCACGGTTCTGGTGATGATAACGTGCATGTGCAAAATTCTATGCAAATGATGGAAGCGTTGATTCAGGCGAATAAACAATTTGATTCTCAAATATATCCAGATAAAAACCACGGTATTTACGGCGGTAAAACGAGAATTCAGCTTTATAACAAAATGACTAATTTTATCAAAGAAAATTTATAGTACAACTTTATCAACCTTAAATAAATAGTGAATAATATGGAAGAAACTCAAGTGAAAACGGCGCATCCAAAGGGACTGTGGGTTTTGTTCGGGACGGAGATGTGGGAGCGGTTCAATTTTTATGGAATGCGGGCTTTATTGACTTTATTTCTTGTAAACTCATTATTAATGAAAGAAGAAGAAGCCTCGCTGATTTATGGAGGTTTTCTTGGACTTTGTTACCTGACGCCAATGTTAGGAGGTTTTGTTGCCGATCGATTTTTAGGTAACAGAAATTGTATTCTTTTAGGTGGATTATTGATGGCAATTGGCCAGATGTTATTATTTACCAGCGGAAGTATTTTTGAGGCGAACCTGCCTTTAGCTAAAATCATTATGTATTCTGCTTTAGGTGTTATTGTTTTTGGTAACGGATTCTTCAAACCAAATATTTCGAGTATGGTGGGAAGTTTGTATCCAAAACAGGAAAAAACAAAACTGGATACTGCCTTTACTATTTTTTACATGGGTATTAATATCGGTGCTTTCTTAGGGCAGTCAATTTGTCCTTTATTGGGAGATGTTAAAGATTCTGGAGGAATTAGAGATATTCACGCTTTTAGATGGGGTTTCATGGCAGCTTCTGGCGCGATGCTTATCGGAACTGTTCTTTTTTACTTCTTAAAAAACAAATATGTGGTTTCTCCTGAAGGAAGACCATTAGGAGGTTTACCATCTAAAAATGTTGCAGAAGATTTTGAAGAAGGAGAAGCACAAAAAGCAAATTTTTCTAATAAAGCTTTAGCTATTGCGGGAATTGCATTTATCGCTTTAGGTTTCTTTTTTCATTATGTTGTAGGTCAAAATTTAATTTATACTTTGATTTATTCAAGTGGTTTGGCTTTGGCCGGATTAATTATTTCGGATACGTCTTTAACAAAAATTGAAAGAGACAGAATTATTGTAATTTACATTGTCTCGTTCTTTATTATTTTCTTCTGGGCCGCTTTTGAACAAGCTGGTTCATCTTTAACTTTTATTGCAGATAATCAAACTGACAGACATTTCTTTGGCTATCTAATGCCTCCATCAATGGTTCAGATTTTCAACGGATTATTTGTGGTTGTTATGGCTGTTCCTTTCAGTATTTTATGGGATACTTTGAGAGCAAATCAAAAAGAACCTATTTCTCCTGTAAAGTTAGCTGCCGGACTAGTGATAATCTGTATTAGTTTCTTTATGATTGCCACTCAGGTTTCATATATTGGAACTTCAGGACTATTATTGGTAAAATGGCTTATCTTATTATATTTCTTAAATACATGTGCTGAGTTGTGTTTATCGCCAATTGGTTTATCATTGGTAGGTAAATTATCTCCAAAACGTTTTGCGTCATTATTATACGGAGTATTCTTTTTATCGAATGCCTCTGGTTATGCTTTAGGAGGAACTTTGGGTTCTATCTTGCCTGCAACCGGAGATAAATTTGCAAAAGCAAAAGAATTAGGAATTGATCTTCAGGCGGTTTTAGATAATAAAATTACACCAACTGCAGAACAATTAGCCTTGTTGGATAAACACCAAATTAGTGCTCATAATCACTTTTTTGCCGGATTTGAAATTCATAATTTATACGAGTTTTTCATGGTATTTGTTGTTCTTACAGGACTTGCAGCAATAATTTTGTTTGCTTTAACTCCTTTCTTGAAAAAAATGATGCATGGAGTTAGATAAGATGGAAAACAATACAATTACATTAGAACAGATACAGGATTTTAAAGGAAAATACCCAAAGCAATTATGGTATTTGTTTTTGGTTGAAATGTGGGAGCGTTTTTGCTTCTATGGAATGAGAGGGGTTTTAGCTTTTTTTATGGTAGACCAGTTAGGTTTGCTTGAAGGAAAAGCAAATCTTCAATACGGAGCTATTCAGGCTTTTGTTTATGCTTTTACTTTTATTGGAGGAATTTTTGCGGATAAAATTTTAGGTTTTAAAAAATCATTGCTTTTTGGTGGAATCGTAATGATTTTGGGGAATTTGCTAATAGCGGCTTCTCCGCATGATTTCTTTTACTACGGAATTACTTTGTCTATTATTGGTACCGGTTTTTTTAAGCCAAATGTATCTTCAATGGTTGGTGAGTTATATCATGAAAATGACGGACGAAGAGATGCAGGTTACGGAATGTTCTATGCCGGTATTAACATTGGTGGAATGTTGGGTGGTGCAATTCCTATTTATTTAGGAAAAAACTATTCGTGGAGTCTATGTTTCTTATCTGCAGCAATTGTAATGATTATTGGAGTAATTACTTTTCTTTTAACGAAAAAGCATTTGGCGCCAATCGGAAATTCACCTCTTGAAAACCAACCTGCAAAAAAACGTAATCTTTATGAAATCGCAGTTTATGTGGGTTCTATTGTAGTGATTCCGTTAGTTTACATAATGGTTATCAATTCTGATTTTACAGAATATTTTATGTATACGATTGGAATTGCCGCACTATTGTATTTCTTGTATGAATTGTTTCAAATAAAAGACAGAAAACAACAATACAAATTATTGGCCGCTTTCATTTTTATCTTCGGATATTTTATGTTCATGGCTATTTCTGAGCAGTCAGGAGGTTCATTGTCTCTTTTTGCTAAAGATAATTTATCAAGCAAACTATTGTGGTTCAATATTGATCCAAACGTAGTCAATAACAGTATCAACTCATTATACGTTATTATCTTTAGCCCATTAGTGGGATTATTGTGGATCTTTTTATACAAAAGAAAAATTGAGCCAAATACAGTTATTAAATTTGGATTTTCGTTTATACTATTAGCTGTCGGTTTCTTTATATTTTATAGTGCCAGATTTTTTGTTGATGCAAATGGCCTAAGTTCTTTAGACTTATTTGCGTTAGGATATTTGGTTTATACACTTGGAGAACTTTGTATCGGACCAATCGGAATGTCTGTAATTACCAAATTATCGCCAAAAAGATTGTTTGGTATGATGATGGGGCTTTGGTTTTTATCAAGCGCATTCGGGCAATTTGCAGCCGGAAAACTAGGTTCAGAAATGTCAAATGCTAATACAGGAACGACTTTAATGTCTAAACTTATTGCTTATACAGATGGGTATTATCAATTGGCCATATATGCACTTGTTGCAGGTGTTGTTTTAATTGTAACAACGCCTTTAATCAAAAAATTAATGCAAGAAGTAAAATAGACGACATTTACCGATTCTTTTTTTGTTTAAATTTGTAAAAAATTAAAACGCCGACCATGAAAAAAATATTTTTAGTTGCCTTTTTTGTATTAGGAGCATTTACTTCTCAAGCTCAAGAGTTAAAATGGTATACAGATGTAAAAGAAGCCATTACTGTAAGCAATAAGGAGAATAAACCAATGCTAATGTTTTTTACAGGAAGCGATTGGTGCGGATGGTGTATCCGTTTGCAAAATGAGGTTTTGAAAACAACTGAATTTCAGAAATGGGCAAAAGATAATGTTGTTTTAGTAGAATTGGATTACCCGCGAAGAACTCCGCAAACTCCTGAAATAAAAAATCAGAATAATGAGTTGCAGCAAGCTTTTGGTATACAAGGGTTTCCAACTATTTATTTTACAAGCGCAGAGGCTAAGGATGGTAAAGTAAACTTTAAAGGACTTGGACAGACCGGATATGTTGCAGGTGGACCATCTGCCTGGTTAGCAGTTGCAGAAGGAATTGTACATCCGAAAAAATCATAATAGAATTTATTTCAAAAAAATAATTTTAAAAAACTCCCTACAGTAATGTAGGGAGTTTTTTTGTTTAGTAGGAAAAGTTTTGTTTTGCGTTTTTGAAAATTATTATTTTATTATTTTATTGGTATTAAAAAAACATATAGTGTATTTTTTGTATTAATAAAACTTGTAAAATTAAAATATTATGTTAATTTCGTCATGCTAATCTAACCAAACCTATTACTATGACTAAAAAATTACTTATCCTACTCGTTTTTTTTGGATCATTTATGTTACATTCTCAAAATTTAGTCTGGAGAACAAACATGACTGATGCTATCGCTATAAGCAATGAGCAAAATAAACCAATGCTGATTTTGTTTACTGCCTCTGGTGTGCCGGATAATCTTCAAAATGAAATCTTCAAGACGCCTGATTTTGCGGTATGGTCTCGTGATAATGTTATTCTTGTTAAATTGGATTTATCCGATATTAATGCTTCTGATAGCGATAAAGAACAAAACGTAAGACTTAAAAATGCTTTTGGTGTTGTTGAATTACCCGAAGTTTGTTTTGCAAGTGCTTCTGTTAGAAAAAACAAAACGACTTTTAGTGCGTTAGGAAAACTTGCCTACAAACCCGGCGGTGCAAAATCCTGGATTTCTGAGTCAAATTCGATTTTGCATCCCAGCGAAAGCGAATAATAAAACTTTTTAATTACTTTCTAAATTTAATTTGTAGTAATCCCTTTTCACGACAGGTGAAAAGGGATATTTTTTTGCCTGTTCCGGCAATTTAGTGTAACGACATTTGCTATTTAAAGCTCGGTTTTTTTTCAAATTGCTATTTTTTTATCAATTTATTGATGATTTCCTTTTTATTAAGACTTCGTTAACTTTTTAACTCTATCGGGATTGTTTTTTAGCGTATTTATGTTAAATTGGTTCAATTATTATAACCAAACCTTATTTTTTATGACCCAAAAATTACTTATCCTACTGTTTTTTTTAGGTTCGTTTTTTATGCGATCTCAAGGCCTTGTCTGGAGTACAAATCTGACAGATGCGATTGCAATAAGTAATGAACAAAGAAAACCATTATTGATTTTTTTTACCGCCTCAAATGCACCGGAAAAAATTCAAACTGAAATTTTTAACACGCCCGATTTTCTAAATTGGTCGAATAAAAATGTTGTTTTAGTAAAACTTGATTTGTCTGATACTTCAGCATCTCAGAGTGCAAGAGAGCAAAATGTTTCCTTAAAAAACGCCTTTGGTATAGATGAGTTGCCCCAAGCTTGTTTTGCAACCGCAGCGATGAGAACAGGAAAAACCAACTTTAATTCCTTAGGAAAAATTGGTTACAATTCAGGAGGTGTAAAAGCATGGATTGCTGAATCTAATTTGATTTTGAATCCGGAGGAATAGCTAAAATTTTAATTCAAAGTATAGTATCCCTTTTCGCGTGTTGCGTGAAAAGGGATATTTTTTATCAGACAACTTGTTCTCCAGTATTTTTGGATAGAATTTGAATTTGTTGCATCTGCCACTACGCCTTTTGGTTTTAATTTCTGTAAAATACGATCCAAATTTATTTTGGGCGATTGCGTTAGAATAATAATATCCGGTTGAATTTTATCTTCATAAATACCGGTACTATCTATTAAAAGGATTTTTTTGCCATTAAAAAATAAAAGATTCCTAACGGTTTTTATTTCTTTTAAAGTGGCAAAATTTCCAACTAAATAAGCATCGGTAATGTTATTTTTTGTTTCTTTTTTTAGAAGGCTGTCATTTGTAAAAATGGAAACATTTTGTCCGGTTCTTTTTGTAATAATTGTTTTTTTTGCTGTATTAAAAACAATTAATTCTCTTTGGTTTTCGGTTTCTTTTTTAGTGTAAACAAATGAAATTTGCAGTAAAATAAAAGTAAAAAGGAACGCAATTAATTTACCGAAACTTGGTTTTTTGAACCATATTATCACTGTTATAGTTACTAAGGAAAATGTAAGCAGATAATAAGAATTGAAACAGATATTTCTAATTACAAAAGAATCAAAAGAAGCTACATAATGAATGATAAGATTTAAGAAATAGATGCTTTTTTCGAAAATTTGAACAATAAATAATGGACAACTTTGAAATACAGAAATCACCATAACAATAATTCCTGCAATCATTATAAAGGATAAAACAGGTAAAATGAGAATGTTGGTCACAAAGAAAAGCCCCGGAAACTGATGAAAATAATACAAGCAAATAGGAAAAGTACCTATTTGTGCTGCGAATGAAACGGTTAAGGCTTCCCACAGATAATTGACGATTTTATTTTTAGGAGTCCATATATTTTTGAATAAAGGCTGAATCCATACAATAGAAAATAATGCAATGTAACTTAACTGGAACCCAACATCAAATAGGAAATAAGGTTCAAAAAGTAAAATCAATAAAACGGAAACAAGTAAAGTATGATAGGTATTAGTACTTCTATGTAAATGATTGCCAATGGCAATAAAAGAAAACATAACAACTGAACGTAAAACGGGAGGTGAAAGTCCTGATACAATACCAAAAAGTGCGAGTGAAATTATAATGACAACTAGTTTTGTAAAAGAACCTTTTTTTGTGTTGGGAATTGGTTTTAAAATAAAAAGAATAAATATCATTATAAATCCGACATGCAGCCCGGAAACTGATAAAACGTGTGTAGCTCCTGAATATTGATAATCCTTAATAATCTCGGATGAAATTTCTTGTTGTTGTCCTAAAATTAATGCCATTGCAACATCCATTTCGGTTTTATTGAAATTTGCTTTTTCAAGATTGCGAATTATTTTTGTGTTTAATCGTGAAGCATAAAACCAAATATCTTTTTTGATTTTCCTGTTAATGTTAATCGCTGTTTTTGATGTATAGATTTGTGCATAAATTTGTTTGTTGGCCAAGTATTTACTGTAATCAAACTGATTTGGATTTTTGGATGGACTATTGTGGTGTAAAATTGTTTTTACCTTTATTATGTTTCCAATTATAAGAGGATTCGGCAAGCTGTCCTTTTGTACGTTTATGATAATTCTCCCCAAATATTTTTTTTGATTAATGCTGTTTACAATGGCAATATATCGATCACTATAATCATTACTTTTGATTTTTTCTCGAAGTGTCAGAGTTATGTAGTGCTCACTTTTAAAAGCTTTTTCGTAATGTGTATAATTAGATTGCTGAAGAGAATCGGTATTGATCAGGAGCGTCGTAATTCCGACACAAAATGAAAGGTAATTAATGCTTATGCCAAAAAGAATATTTGCTTTTTTGCTCTTTTTTGAAAGAAAATATAAGATTGAAATTAAGAATATGCCGAGACCAAGAGCAGTTGTGGCTAATAGAATTAAAGGCTGCCAAAAATAGCAAACCAAAATTCCTAAAATAAAACTGATGGTAATTTTAACCAAAGGAAAATCTAATACTTTCATGATCTAAAAGTATTAAAAATTTGTAAGAAAAATAATATTTTTAATGTATATTATTAATCAATAATTCGATTAATCTGTGTAAAAGATTTTTGATAATAAGCTTCTTTGGTTGATGAAATTATTACACCTTTTGAGGTTGAAGAATGCACAAATTTTATTTCATCAGAATGGACTTCGGTAATTAAACCAACATGATTTATTTGGTTGCTTTTATTGGTTTTGAAAAATATTAAATCACCTTTTTTTGCATCGTCTAATCTAATTATTTTTCCAATTTTAGATTGTTCATACGAGCTTCTTGGCAGTTTAATATTCTGAGAATCAAAAGTGGTGAAAACCAAGCCAGAGCAATCAAAACCATTTTTGGTTGTTCCTCCGGCTTTATAGCGTACGCCAATATTGTCTGTTGCAGTTTCGATTAAATTATTTACAATATATTTATTTTCTCGTTTTGATTCAGTTTTGTTTACTGTAGGTGATGTCGATTTACACGAAATAAACATCAAAGACAACAAAGATAAAACGAGTATTTTTTTCAAAATAAAAAGGTTAAGATTTTAAATCGGCAACAATAAGTTTTGCAGTTTTTTTACTTGCGCCAATTCCGCCTAGTTTTTGCTCCAGAATGTCATAATTTTTCAACAGATTTTCACGGTAATCTGGGTCCAGTAATTTTTGTAACTCTTCTTTAATACGTTTTGGATTGCATTCGTTCTGAATCAATTCTGTTACAACTTCCTGATCCATAATTAAATTAACAAGCGAAATGTATTTTAAGGTAATAATGCGTTTTGCAATTTGGTAAGAAGCCCAGCTTCCTTTATAACAAACTACTTCGGGTACTTTAAAAAGTGCAGTTTCTAAAGTTGCTGTTCCGGATGTTACCAATGCAGCTGTTGAAGAACGCAGCAAATCATAAGTTTTATTAGAAATAAATTTTATGTTTTTATTGGTAATAAATTGCTGGTAAAATTCATAATCCTGACTTGGTGCGCCGGCAATTACAAATTGATAATCCTGAAAATCATCAACAACACTTAACATCAAACTTAGCATTTTGGTGATTTCCTGCTTGCGGCTTCCGGGCAAAACAGCAATAATCGGCTTTTCACTCAATTGATTTTCTTTTCTAAAAATAACTTCATCAAAAGGCGGCTGATTTTGAATAGCATCAATTAAAGGATGACCAACAAAATCTACCGGGAAATGATGTTTGTCTTCATAAAAACTTTTTTCGAAAGGTAAAATCACAAACATCTTGTCGACATCCTGTTTGATGGCTTTGATTCTGTTTTCTTTCCAGGCCCAAATTTGAGGAGAAATATAGTAGTGCGTTTTGTAATTTAATGCTTTTGCCCATTTTGCAATACGCATATTAAAACCAGGATAATCTATAAAAATAATGACATCTGGCTGAAAATATGTAATATCTTTTTTGCAAAAAGCAATATTGCTAAAAATGGTTTTTAAGTTAAAAATAACTTCAACAAACCCCATAAAGGCTAGTTCACGATAATGTTTTACCAGAGTTCCTCCGGCTTTTTGCATTAAATCACCTCCCCAGAATCTAATTTCAGCCTGAGGATCTTCCTCATATAATGCCTTCATTAAATTTGAACCGTGTAAATCTCCAGAGGCTTCGCCAGCTATTATGTAGTATTTCATAAAAGTATTTTTGAGATGTGTTTTATTTTAAAAACACAACAAAATTTTGCAATGCAAAGATAGAATTTAAATAAACAAAGTAGAAATCGCCAAAACAATTACAGCAAAAATGACTCCTCTTGCCATAAATTCTTTATTGATTTTTAAAAGAATTGTAAAAACCACTAAATTTAAAGTGGCTCCTAAAGCAATCACTTTTCCCAAATAGCCATATTGTTTTATTGTCTTAATTCCGGTTGAAATTTCAAAATCAGTAAAGATTTTTATAAACAAAAAACTTCCCAGTAAGGCAACAAAAATTCCAATTAAGAAACCAATAATAATATCCTTTTTATTCATTTAAATTCCATGTATTAAGTTGTTGCATAGTGTGATGTGCCGTTAAATCAAATTGAACGGGAACTACTGAAATATAACCATTTTCCAGAGCCCATTCATCAGTATCTTCTCCTTGATCTTCGTTTGTAAACTTGCCTGTTAGCCAATAATAATCTTTGCCAAAAGGGGTTTGACGTTTGTCGAATTTCTGGGCATAGTAAGCTTTCGCCTGACGACAAATTTTTACTCCCTTAATTTCATTTTCTTTTAATTTCGGAAAATTGACATTTAAAACCACACCTTTAGGTAGTCCGTTTGCAATTGTTTCCAAAGTAATTCTTTTGATAAAAGATTTTGTGGGTTCAAAATCGGCATTCCAGTCAAAATCTAATAAAGAGAAACCAATTGCCGGGATTCCCTCAATTCCTGCTTCAACCGCGGCACTCATAGTTCCGGAATAAATAACATTTATAGAAGAATTTGATCCGTGGTTAATTCCTGAAACACACAAATCAGGTTTTCTTTTCATGATTTCATTTACTGCCAGTTTGACGCAATCAACGGGAGTTCCGGAGCAGCTATATTCAGCAATTTCGTCGCCTTCTTTCGAAATTTTATCAAGATAAAGAGTATTATTGATAGTAATGGCATGTCCCATGGCGCTTTGTGGCTTGTCTGGCGCTACAACTATTACCTCGCCAATAGTTTCCATAACACTTATCAACGCTCTGATTCCGGGAGCCAGAATTCCGTCATCATTGGTAACTAATATAAGAGGCTTTTCTTGTTTCATAATTTAAAATAAGTGTTGTTATACGCTCAAAGAAGCTGTATTATATAACAAATGTAGTAGAATAGTAACAATTAAAATAAAATTTGTCAACTAAAGTAAAGATGGCTTTGGTACTTCAAACATTTTTATATCTTTAACAAAAAATTATAGTGAGCTTGGCTTTGTTGGCACAGTTTTTACCGTAACTTAGATTAAAAAATTTGATGAATGCTATTATTAAGTTTATGAAAAGAAATTATAAAATACTTATAGCCGTATTATGCTTGTCTTTAACCTTATTTGCTTTTAAAATTAATGCAGATAAGCAAGTTGATCCGGATCCAAACAGAGATAAAACGCTTTTAGAACTACTTGCTTTTGTTATTGAAAAAGGACATTACAGTCCTGCTGAAATAAATGATGAATTTTCTAAAGGAATTTTTAAGGATTATATTGATGCGCTTGACCCCTCAAAAAGATTCTTTTTGCAGTCTGATATTGATGAATTCAAGCAATATGAATTGATGCTTGATGATCAGTTTTTAAACAAGGATCTTACCTTTTTCAATCTTACTTATACAAGATTGATGAAACGTATGGAAGAAAGCAAAAAACGCTATAAAACTATTTTAGCTCAACCTTTTAATTATAATGTTGATGAGACTTTTAATGCAGATTATGAGACGCTACCTTATGCCAAAAATCTAACAGAAATTAATGAAAGATGGAGAAAGCAAATTAAATTATCTACACTTTCATCACTTGTTACAAAACAAAAGTTGGAAGAAGATAAGAAAAAAACAGATCCTGCTTATAAAGTAAAAACGTTTGAAACTTTAGAAAAAGAAACGCGTGAAAGTTCACTAAAATCATTAGACGATAACTTTAGTCTTATTAAAGATTTAAATAAGGAAGATTGGTTTTCTGTGTACGTAAATTCTATTATGACTCGTTTTGACCCTCATACAAGTTATTTTGCACCAGAAGAAAAAGATCGTTTTGATGTGAATATCAGTGGAAAATTAGAAGGAATTGGTGCAAGATTAACCAAGAAAAATGATTTTACTCAAATCGATGAATTAATTTCAGGAGGTCCGGCATGGAAAGGAAAACAACTTGAAGCGGGAGATTTAATTTTGAAAGTAGCACAAGGAAACGAAGAGCCTGTAGATGTTGTGGGAATGCGTTTGGATGATGTTGTGAAAAAAATCAAAGGACACAAAGGAACTGAAGTAAAACTTACCGTTAAAAAAGTTGACGGAAGCATCAAAGTTATTTCTATTATAAGAGATGTTGTTGAAATCGAAGAAACATACGCAAAATCAAGTATTGTAGAAAAGAATGGATTGAAATACGGGGTAATTTATTTACCTAAATTTTATATCGATTTTGAAAATAAAGATGGCCGCGACGCAGGAAAAGATATCGCTCTTGAAGTAGAGAGATTAAAGAAAGAAGATATTAACGGAATCGTACTTGATGTTCGTGATGATGGTGGTGGATCTTTGTCTACAGTTGTAGATATTGCAGGTTTATTTATTGAAGAAGGACCAATTGTTCAGGTAAAATCTGCTGGAAAAAAGAAAGAAGTTTTATACGATAAGGATAAAAAGATAGAGTGGGACGGACCGTTAGTAATTATGGTTAACAGTTTCTCAGCTTCGGCTTCAGAAATTTTGGCTGCTGCAATTCAGGATTACAAGCGTGGTATTATCATTGGAAGTAAACAAACTTACGGAAAAGGTACGGTACAAAACGTTCTTGATTTAAATCAATTTGTTCGTAATGCAAGTTATGGAGATTTGGGTGCACTGAAAATTACAGGACAAAAATTCTACAGAATTAATGGAGGTTCAACCCAATTAGAAGGTGTTCATAGTGATGTTGTTATGCCAGATCGTTATGCCTATTTAAAAATGGGAGAACGCGATATTGATAATGCAATGCCTTGGGATAAAATTGATCAGGCTGATTATAATACATGGACAGAAAACCAAAAATTTAATCAGGCAATTGCGAATAGTACAACTAGAATTGCTCAAAGTCCTCAATTTAAATTAATTGAAGATAATGCAAAATGGATTGATGTTAAAAACAAAGAGAACACTTATAGTTTAAATATCAACAGTTTTAAAGCTACGCAAGAACAAGTTGAAAACGAGGGTAAAAAATATAAACCAATTTCAGAATACAAAAACAATTTGGTTTTTAAATCATTGCCTTATGAAGAGCTTGAAATTAAAAACGATGCAACTTTAAAAGAAAAGAGAGAAGCCTGGCACCAGGCATTATCAAAAGATGTTTATGTAGAAGAAGCATTAAATGTTTTGGATGATTTGCAAAGTAAAGGTAATGTTGTAAAAGGTACTTCATCTAAAATGAAAAAAGATAAATTAGTAAAATCTTAATTTCTTAGAAAATTAATTTGTTATGAAAACGCTCCGAAAGTTTATATTTACGGAGCGTTTTTTTATGAACTTTAATTAAAATTAGTATGATAAAAAGTCTTGTGTTTAGTTTGATTGGCTTGGCATTGTTTTCTTGTAAAAGTGATGTGAAAGAGAAAAATGAAATTATAATTGAAGAATCTGAAAAAGATAATTCACCATATTTTGTTTCAAGTCAAAGCAGTACAGATTCGTTATATAATGTTTCTTATTTGCCAACATCTACGACAAACCAAATTGTAAAGCATAAGTATTACACACTATCATATAATGAAAAATTTGAGCAGGCAGAATGGGTTGCTTATGAATTAAAGAAAGAATATTTAAAAAATAATGATTTTAAAAGACCTTATTTTGTTGAAGATCCAAATGTAACAACGGGTTCTGCTGATTGGAGAAATTATAAAAAATCAGGATATGACAAAGGGCATCTATGTCCGGCTGGAGATATGGAGTTTAATAAAGATGCATATAATGATACTTTTTATACTTCAAACATTTCGCCTCAAAAGCATGATTTTAATAGCGGAATCTGGAATAGATTAGAGCAGAAAACGCGTTATTGGGCAGGTAAGTATAATGATGTTTATGTGGTTACAGGAGGAATCCTGAAAGATTCGGATAAAAAAATAGGAACAGAAAAAGTATCTGTTCCTAAATATTTTTATAAAATAATTTTAGCTAAATCAGGGAAAGAACATAAAGCAATTGCTTTTTTAGTTCCAAATGAAGATAGCGATAAGTCACTTTATGATTTTGTAGTTTCTATTGAAACTTTAGAAAAAATGACTGGTATTGATTTCTTTCCGAATTTGAAAAATTTAAAAAGTAGTAAGGACTTTTAAGTCAGCAATAGTTTGCGTTGGGTTTTCAGCTTTAAAAACAAAGCTTCCTGCAACTAAAACATCAGCTCCGGCCTCTACTAATTGTTTTGCATTTTTGTTGGTTACACCACCGTCAATTTCGATAATTGTCGAAGCACCTTTTCTTGTAATTAAATCTTTTAGTTTTTTAACTTTAGCATAAGTGTTTTCGATGAAAGATTGCCCTCCAAAACCAGGATTCACGCTCATAATACAAACTAAATCAATGTCATTAATAACATCTTCTAATAAATCAATATTAGTATGAGGATTAATAGCAACTCCTGCTTTCATTCCTTCGGCTTTGATGGCCTGAAGTGTTCTGTGTAAATGTGTACAGGCTTCGTAATGTACGCTTAAAATATTGGCACCTAAATCAGCAAAAGTTTTGATGTATCTGTCAGGATCAATAATCATCAAATGTACGTCGATTGTTTTTTTCGCATGTTTAGAAATTGCTTCCAAAACTGGCATTCCAAAAGAAATATTTGGAACAAAAACTCCATCCATAATATCAATATGAAACCAATCAGACTCGCTGTTATTGATCATCTCGATATCACGTTGTAAATTGGCAAAATCAGCTGCAAGAACAGAAGGAGCAATAAGTGTATTCTTCATTGTGTAGTTGTGTGTGTTATTTTTTTGCAAAGGTAGATTTTAGTTTGTTTAAAATAAAATTTTATTTTTCTAACCATTAAGAGATTAAGAAAATAAAGTAGCAGTTGATAATCCTTTTTTAGTTTTATAAACTGAATGATCTTCCTTAATTTAACTTAATATCTTAATGGTTAAAAAAAAGCAATAAAAAACTCCGGTAATCAGCCGGAGTTTCAATCATCAATCAAAAAACGAACAGTCAATCAAACTGTTGTTTGCGTTAAAAAAGGTTTCAAGTTTCAAGTTTCAGGTTACTCATAGCAACCTGAAGCTTGAAACCTGAAACAAAATATTATTTATCCTAAATATGTTTTTAAGATTTTACTTCTAGAAGTATGTTTTAATCTGCGGATTGCTTTTTCTTTAATCTGACGAACACGCTCACGAGTTAGGTCGAAAGTTTCTCCAATTTCTTCTAAAGTCATTGGGTGCTGGTCTCCAAGACCAAAATATAAACGAACAACATCTGCCTCTCTAGGAGTTAATGTTTCTAATGAACGTTCAATTTCAGTACGTAATGATTCGTGAATTAATTCTCTGTCCGGGTTTGGAGATTCTCCAGAACGTAAAACGTCGTAAAGGTTAGAATCTTCTCCTTCAACAAGAGGTGCATCCATCGATAAGTGACGACCAGAGTTTTTCATAGACTCTTTTACGTCGTTTACAGTCATGTCAAGTTCTTTTGCAATTTCTTCAGCAGAAGGCGGACGCTCGTTAGATTGCTCTAATAACGCATACATTTTGTTGATTTTATTGATAGAACCAATTTTGTTTAATGGTAAACGAACAATACGAGATTGTTCTGCCAAAGCCTGAAGGATCGATTGACGAATCCACCAAACTGCATAAGAGATAAATTTGAAACCACGAGTTTCATCAAAACGTTGAGCCGCTTTAATCAAACCTAAGTTTCCTTCGTTAATTAAATCAGGAAGTGTTAATCCTTGATTTTGATATTGTTTAGCTACCGATACTACGAAACGTAGGTTGGCTTTTGTAAGTTTTTCTAAAGCTCTTTGATCACCAGCCTTTATTCTTTGTGCTAATTCTACCTCTTCATCAGCGGTAATTAGGTCAACTTTTCCGATTTCTTGTAGATATTTATCTAACGATGCAGTTTCACGATTGGTTACCTGCTTGGTGATTTTAAGTTGTCTCATTGTATTGTCTCCTTATTTTTAAAGTGTACAATTAGTTATACGTAATAAGTTATGAAAAAGTTACAAATATTTTTAAAAAAAATAAAAATTCCCGTTTCTAAATTTTAGAAACGGGAATTTTTATTTAATAATTTAGTCTTTTAGTTTGATGTTGAGTCTTTTATCTCGATAATTTCTTTTAAAGAAACTGGTGATCCATTTTTTGCAAAACCTTCAAGTCTTACTTCAAAAGTTCCCGAAAGATCTGATGTGTAAAAAGAATTATTATTCTTGCTGTTTAAAGCCACTTCAGGATTCCAGAACAATTGATTTCTGAAATCTGGAATTCTTGCGTTATCACTAGAATTGGTATACTCTATTTTGTTGTATAATTTCTTCGGTTGTGGTCTTAGTACAGTAGGTTTTGCAATAAAGTTTCCTTTTTGTGTGCTTTTAAAATCTTTATCAAAAGTGGTGAAACTAACCAAACCGTTAAAAGATTTTGAACCTACATAATATCTTCCAATAATTACATCGATTTTATAAACGTTTTTCATGTTGTAAATCATCAAATCATTTTGATTTTCTAAATATAATCCATCAACCAAAACTAATGCAGCATCAGGTAATTGAGGAAAAACACTCGGATCATTTACGTGTAAATAAGTTTTATCGCCAACTTGTTTGTGGTAAACTTCTGTAGCGACCTCGGTCATCGTTTCTTTTAATGTTTTAAATCGGGTAAAATCATCCAAAACATATTCTTTTCCAAGAGGATAATAAAACGTTTCCAAAGTTGGTGTTTTTTCAATGTTATCTACTTTTTTATGATAATAAGCATTTTCAACCTGACTTGAAACAGATCTGTCTAAAAGGCTTTCTTTGATCACATAAGATAAATTAGCATTTTGCTCATAAGATAATTTCGAGTAATCTATTTCCGGAGCGTTATTTATAGTCAGATTATAATTAATTGCTTTTTCATCAATTATCTGAACAATAATATCCGGAGTGTAATACGTTTTATTTATGTTGAAAATAAAATTTCCTTCAGCATCTGTTTTTACTACTTTAAATGCAAAAGATTTCCCCGGAAGTGATAAACCAACGCTTATGTCTGCGATTTTATCGCTGCCATTTTGTGCTGTGATTTTTCCGGAAATCGTTTCTCCTCTTAATTCAGGCAGAATTATTTTCTGATCTTTATTTTGTAAATCAAGCAATGCCGGATATGATGATTTTTTTACAAAATCTGTAGCAGAGATTTGACTTTTGGTTGGTATGTTATCTAGCTTTCTAACAGATAAAGAATAATTTCCATCTGCAAAAACTGCATTTGAAGATTCAATTTTCAGATCAACTAATTCACGATTTGAAAATGTTTTTTTATTCAAATTAAGTTTGACATTTTCGTTTGTGATACTGCTTTGATTTGATGCTGTTTCTGAACTATTGGAAGAACTAACGGCACTTGAAGTTAAAGTATTCTCAGAAGTGCCTTTTTCAGTTATTTTATACGGATTAACGATATTGATGTCTAATTGAAATAACTCAGAAACAGGTTTGTTTAACATCCAGTTTGTATAACCAATCAGTTTGTAATTTCCGGTTTTTAAGGTTGTAGCAATAAAATAATCTCCCTGTCCAACTGAGTTTTCCAGCGAAACTTTGGTTTTAAATACCGATTTTTTATTATTGTCTACAAGTTCAACATAGGCTACTTTGCTAATATTGCTGGGTGTTTTATCTGTAGATTTTAAACAATAAATTTTATACAATAAGGTTTCACCCGAAACAAATGTGGTGGCATTTGAATGAATGAAAACAGTCTCATCTAAAGAGATGGTTTGCTGTGCGCCGACGAATTGTGTACTCACGAGTACAAACAATGCAATAAGGTGTTTTATTCTGTCCAAAATGAAGGTATTATGTTAGATGAAAATGATGTGCAATCTCCGCATTCTGCGTCTACTAGTCTGTAATTTAGTGCGCTGTTACCAATATACGTCATGAGGTTTCTATTGATGTTGTAAATCATAGTTTCTCCCTCGCAGCCTTCTCCTGCAAAGCAAAACAGAAAAGGAATATCTTCACATGTATTGAAATAAGGTGCCGGTTTAGCAGGAAAAAAATCATTGTAATTAAAAAATATCCTAGTTTCAGAGTAAGAAGCGACATCAAAAAAGCCAATGACTTTTGTGTTAGAATCACTAATGCATTTTATGTTTCCGGATAGCAAACCAGGCTGTTTGGGAGATAAAATACTTGATGATCCTGCTATATCTTTTAATATTCTATGGAAAGTATAAGCTTCTAAGTTTTCTATATATTGTTTAACCAGTATGCTGTATCGGTGACCAATGATATAATTGTCTTCTTGTATAAAACGAATTGGTAAGTTTACCCTGTCTTCTGTCTGAGTGTTAGTATTCACTAAAATAATATCGCTCGATTTTTGAGTCGAATAACAAATTCTCGTACTTGGATCATTGTTAATCAACGCAACTGTTTGTGGTCCAGTTGCTATAATTTTTAAAGAGTTCCATCTTGGTGCAACAATTTTATAGGTTTCTTCATACTCATAACGATAGTATTTTGAACTCTTGTTTTCATCATAACTATTTACATTAATCTGAATTCCGGTTTCATTATTCTTATTTGTTGCAAGCGATGGCACAACGCTTTCAATTGGATTTACAGCTGTCAAGGTTTGTGGTGTTGATTGGTAAATCTTCCTATCCTTTGTAGCAATTTCCAATGTGTATTGTCTATCCGGAGCTGCGGCAAAAACAGTTTGAGATTTGTAAGTTCCTGCGCTCTCTTCAAACAAATATTCATTGTTCTGATCATCTTTAACGACAACTTTTGCACCAGTTTCGGGTTCAATACCATCATCTTCAAATCTTGAAGTTTTGGTAATTTTTATTTCCTGGTTTTTAAGTTCGTTAGTTAAAGTGGCTTCAACAACAATTATTTCTTCATAGGTGTTAGTCAAAAGCGGATACGTTTCTGTGCATCCCGTAATCAGGATGGCAAGAAAACTAAAGAGGATTATGTTTTTTATTTTATGAATTTTCATTACTTAAATTTTGCACTTTTTGATTTAGAAACTTTTCATTTTTTATTAGAATTGAAAATGTTAATCTGTCCAGAAAGTTGGTTTTATATTCGATGCAAAAGTGGTACAATCTCCACAAGGAGCATTAACCCAATAACTAAATGAACCTGCACCATCAATTCCTGTGAAATAAGTTACTTTGCCTAATACCAAATCATCTACAGGCGATTTTACATGTGTGCATGGCTCAGGAACTTGTCCTGCTTCAGGATCACCGTAACAATATTCTTGACAATCTGTAACATATGGCGGTGCGCCTTTGCCCGGAAATAAATCAGCATAATTAAAATAAATTCTCTCAGTTGATACAGAAGCAACATCAAAATACCCGACAATTTTATTGTCCAGATTATTGACAGATTGTATGTTTCCTAATAAAAGTCCCGGTTGAGTTGGAGATAAAATGCTTTCTGGTCCGGATAATTTTTTTAAGGTTGTATAGTAATTAAAGGCTCCTAAACTTTCTATATATTGTTTTACCAGAATACTATATCTGGTTGTCATTATATAATCCTGATTACTAATGAATCGTGCCAGAAAATCAACACGATCTTCACTCAAATTATTTGTATTAGCTAAAAGAATGTCTGTGCTTTTTTTACTTCCGTAACAAACTTTTGTATCTGGTGAATTTGTAAGGAAAATAAGTGAGCCGGTGGGACTTAGTTCTGCTTTTATTGGTCTCCATTTTGGAGTGACAATCTTATAGGTTTCCTCATATTCATATCGATAATAGGTTGACGCATGTGCAGCATCATAACTTTTTATTCTAATACTTACTCCATTCACATTATCTTTAGCTTCAACTGCAGCAGTTACTTCTTGCATCGGATTAATGGTAGTTAAAGTTTCAGGAGACGATTCAAACGATCTTCCATCTTTGGTATTAATATGTAATTGATATTTTCTTTCTGGTACAGCTTGAAATTCTACTGTAGAAATATATTTTTCAGCGTCTTCTTTAAAGTTATACTGATTACCCGAATCATCTGTTATAAAAACCTCTGCGCCACTTTCAGGAAGATAACTTTCATCCTCAAACTTGCCTGTTTTAGTGAGTTTTATTTCCTGTATTTTCAATTCATTAGTTATTGTAGCTTCAACTACTAATGCCTCTTCATAACTATTAGTTAGCAACGGATATGCTTCTGTACAGCCATTACAGAGAATAACTAATAGAATGAAAACCAGAATATTATTTAGGTTATAATTTTTCATTTAAATTAAAATTTAAAATTATAAGTAATACTTGGTACAGGTATTGAGAAAATTGATGTTTTATAGCCTTTTACTTTTCCACTTTGGTCAGTGACAAAATAAATTGAGTACGGATTATTTCTTCCTAAAACATTATAAACGGATATGTTCCAGAAGCTATGAGCCAGTTTTTTTATTTTATGGTTTCCTTCAATGTTAATTCCGATATCCAGACGAATATAGTCAGGAATTCTATAAGCATTTCTGTCGCTATACAAGGTATATTGGGCATTTCCATATTGATAAGTTCCAATAGGATAAGTAATAGGTCTTCCCGTTTGATATAAAAAGTTAGTTGACAAACTATAACGTCTTGTAAATTTATAATTTAAAATCGCACTTAAATCATGAGGCTTATCAAAATTTGCAGGGAAATAATTTCCGTTATTTACTTTTTCTGAACTAAACTGGCTGTCAAGTTTAATAAGTGTGCGTGAGTATGTATAGCCAATCCACCCGTTTAATCTTCCGGTTGTTTTCTTCAATAAAAGTTCAACTCCATAAGCTTTTCCTTCACCTTGTAATAATTCTGTTTCTACATTTTCATTTAAAACAAGTTGTGCTCCAACTTTGTAATCAAGAATGTTTTTAGATCTTTTGTAATATCCTTCAAGACTAATTTCATATTCTTCATCTTTTAGATTTTTAAACAAACCTAAAGAAACTTGTTGTGCGGTTTGTGGCGCAACATTCGAATCCGATAATTTCCAGGTATCTGTAGGTGATTGTGTTACATTGCTTGATAAAAGATGAATGTACTGTCTGGTCATGTCATAGCCGGCTTTTATCGAGAAATCTTCGGTAATAAAATAACGTGCCGCCAAACGAGGTTCTAAGCCGCCATATGTTTTTATAACTTCATTTTTTTTATAATGCGTAGTTCCTGTTACAGTTTCGTTGCTTAAAGGCAAACCTTCCTGATAAGAATTTATATTGGCTTCTCCCAGAGCTGCATAATAAGAATATCGCAAACCTAAATCAAGCAATAATTTATCGCTTAATTTGTAGCTGTCGGCTAAATAAATGGCAGATTCTAGTGCCCTTTCTTTTTCAATGTCGGTAGAAATTAAAAGAGATTCAGGATTTTTAGGATGTTGGTATCCTGGAGCAATATTGTATAATTTACTTGCAATACCGTATGATAAATTATGTTTTGGAGTTAATTGATAATTGAATTTTAACTGTACTTGCGACTCGTTTACTTTATATCCAAAATCAAATGAATCAACATTATCTGAATCATAATCAATATTGAACTTGTATTCACTGTTTGTAAAAATTAAAGCTGCTTTGCTTTTTTTGTTGAAAGTATGATCCCATTTTAATGAAGCAAGTCTGTTGCTGTATTTATAAATAGAATCTGTATCCAAACTAAAACGGTCATGGCTATAATAAGCCGTAGCTTCAAGATTGTTATTGCTATTAATTGCGTTATTGTATTTAAGGATTCCGTCATAAAAACCAGCCTGACTATTTTTAAGGTTTTCATCATCTAAAGATTTTAAAATCCAATCTGAATAGGTTGCACGACCTCCAAAAATAATACTTGATTTGTTTTTTTCTATTGGCAAACTAAGTGTAAGGTTTGATGTAATTGGTCCAATTGCTCCTTCACCTGAAAACTTTTCAGGATTTCCGTTTTTGGTTGTAATATCAAATACAGATGATAATCTTCCGCCAAAATCAGCAGGAATACTTCCTTTATAGATGTCGGCTTTTTTAGCAGTATAAGGGTTTATAGCAGAGAAAAAACCTAAAAAGTGTTGTGGATTATAAAGTACAGCATTGTCTAAAAGAATTAAGTTTTGATCGTCTTTTCCTCCCCTAACGTTGAATCCCGCCGATCCTTCTCCCGTTGTTTTAATACCAGGAAAAGTAGTTGCAACTTTTAAAATGTCTCTTTCGCCAAGAATTAAAGGAACATTTTTTATTCCTTCAATATCAATAGAAACCAAGCCCGAAACAGCGGTTTCAGTTTGTTTTCTTCCTTTTTTATTAATTACAACTTCGTCTAACTGATTTGATTTGTCGTTAACATTAATATCAAAAGTACCATCATCATAAACCATTAAAGTTTTGGATACATCCTTGTGGCTTAATGATTTTATTTCAATAACATTGATTCCTCTCGGAAGTTGCAAAGTATAATTTCCATCAGGATCACTAGAAGTACTGATGTTTTTATTTTTTACCTTAATATATATGTTGGCTTCGGGTTTACCGGTTTCGGCATTTTTTATAGAACCAGAAACAGTATAGTTTTTCTTGGTTACATCCTTATTTTCCTTTCCAATAAAAACAATAGATGCTTTTTTTGTAACGCTATAACTGTTTAATGAGTCATATTGTTGATAGAAAACAGGATTGTCACTATTATTATCGTTGCTCGGAGTTTCAATCGGAGCGTCAGAAAAATAATTAGCAGGCAAATCATCGTGAATTGTGCTATTTAGTGTTAGAATGATTTTGTTTTTTAGAATGATAAAATTTAAATCGGTTTTATTTAAAATTTTATCCAGTATCTCATCAATTTTAACGTCGGTGTAAGTTCCGTTTATCAACTCTTTATTAGCGCCAACCCATGTAGGATCAAAATAAATCTTGTAAGATGTTTTTGTTTCAATTGCTTTTAATGCACTTTCCAGAGTTTCATCTTTAAAAGTAATAGATATTTTCTCATTCGTATTTTGAGCAACAGATAATTGAAATGAGAATAAAATAATTAAGGCGAGTAGAAATTTTTTCATTTGTCTTATTTGGTTTGAATGGAAAGAGAATTACTAATATATTTCATCAAATTTCTCATAAATTGATTTTCGTCAGATTTTCTAAGTTCTCTATTCATTAAATAAAACCCATTGATTTGTTTTTTTTGATCTGGAAACAGTTTTATGATATCGTTTTTGCTTTTTATAGAATAAATTTTACCTTTTAAATCAAGAAAGTATGATGTGTTTTCTTTAAAAGTATAAAGTAAGACACCTTCATTTATCGATTTTATTTGGTTTTTATGATGCTTAATGTAAAATACAAAATCAGGCGAAATTTTATTCTCTTCATAGTAACCTGCTGTAAATTCAGGAACCGCCGGATCTTTTTTATCGATATTCACAAAGTTTTTATCTTTAATAGAAAAAGATCCAACTTTGGTAGTGATAACATTTATACCAACACTTTCTGATTCTCCAAAAGGATTTAAAACCAAAATATCTCTATAAATATCATATTTTAGTTTTACGTTGTAATATAATTGTCCTTCATAATTAAGGGTTCCTAATTCGTATTGGTCAATATAATACAAATGACTATCTCCGGTTGTTCTGTAAGGATTGGTGTGCGGGATGCCGTTAATGATGTCCAGATTCTCTTTCCCTATAGTTTTGTCAAACCAATTGTAAATAGCAACATCATTGCTGGTTTGGCTGTGAATAATGGAAATGTTTAAGAATAATCCAAATAAAATAAGGAATGCAGATTTTTTTTGATAATTTTTCAAAGGATTGTGTGGTTTTAATGTTTGGTTTTGGCGATTCCAAAAGTATCAAAAAAATGTTACAAATTTCACGGATAAGTGTTAAAATGTCATTTAATGTTTGTTTTTTTATAAGGAAAATCCCAATTCAAATAAATGAATTGGGATTTTATGTGAATAAATTACGTATTTAATATCTGCTTTTAAAATAATAGATCTACCTGCGAATTTATCTTCTCCAGATAATACTCTATCTTTCTAATGGCTCGATTAAAAAATAAATTTTGCTCTTTTATTCCAGATTGCCCTAAGGGTTTTGAATTTGTGATTTGTTGTTTGAAAAACTGATGTACATTTTTGCAGCCATCTTCATTATCAGTTATAAAATAACCGAGTAGCGTATAAGGTACAAACATCGTTAACTTTTGATCGGTTTCTATGAGCATGTTATTATTTAGTAAAATCAACTCATTATAATAAATTGCAAAATTGGTATTAGGTTCATTACATTTTTCCTTTATTAAATTAATGATTCTCTTTAAATCTTTACACAGGGCATTTGCGTTTTTTAGAGTAAGTAATCCTGCTTCATAAAAATACAGAATTTGTTGTAGACTGCTGTTGATGGTAGTATCATTCCATATTTCATTTACACGGACATTTTCGTATACAGTTTTTAGTTTTTGCATGTATTCTGTAAAGGATTCTTCAATGACAAAATTTTCAAAGGAAACTTTTTTTGGATTTGTATTTAAAAGATTAAGCCAGACAAAAGCTTTAAATTTTGATAATATGGTTCCGTCCATGAAATAAAATAGGGGAATGTCTTTTGCAGAATAAAATAATACGGTATTAGAATCTTTCGTTAATATTTCAATTTGCTCTGCCGATCTTTTGAAATACTGAAGCATATCTTTTAATGTTTCTATTTCAATTGTTTTCTCAACAATAATATTTTCCTTTTTCGCATATAAATTATCCAGTGAAATATTAAAATGATTGGCTAGTTTAATAGTTTCATCCAATGAAAATTTACTTTTTCCGGATATTCTTCGGTGCGATGCATCGTAACTGATTTCTAAAACGGTAGCAATCTCATCTATTAGAGAAGTAGATTTTGGAATTTTGTTTCGAATTGATTTTAAAAAGGATTCCTGATGTTTCATAATTTGCGATAATCACAAATATACAAATTGTTATTATTGTTTTGCACAAATCAAAATGCGATAATTGCAATAGGTTTGTTGGGAATTATTAAAATTATAGAAATGAAAAAAGTTCCTTTATTGCTTATTCTTATTAGATTATTGTTAGGTTTCATAATGATTCTAATTGCGAGCACTAATTTTGTGCATGTTAGAATGATTTTAGTGTCATTAATGATCTTCGGATTATTAACGGATGTTTTTGATGGTATTATTGCCAGAAGAGTAGGTGTGTCATCAGAAAAATTACGTCGAATGGATAGTCAGGTCGATTTAATTTTTTGGATTTGTGTAGGTTGGTGCACGTGGTTATTAAATCCAGAAATTATTATTGAACATAAATATGCGATTATTTCAATTTTTGTAATGGAAGGTCTGACATATGTTTTTAGTATTCTAAAATTTGGAAAAGAAACATGTACACATGCTCTTTTATCTAAATTATGGGGTATAACATTGTTGCTCGCATTTGTTTCTATGATTGGATTTGGTCATGCCGGAATTCCTTTTTTTCTTGCAGTATTTTTTGGAATAGTGGGGCATATTGATGTTTATCTGATAATTTATTTTTTACCTAAATGGACACATGATGTTCCAAGCTCTTATCATGCTTATTTAATTAGAGAAGGAAAATCAATAAAAAGACACAAATTGTTTAATGGATAGTTTTTGAAAAGTTGATTTGTTATGGATTGAAAAAAGATAAAAACGAAAAACCCCAAGTCAAATAAATGAATTGGGGTTTTCTATGAATAAACCTTTAGTAAACTAAGATCTGATTACTCTTTTTTCTCCTCACGTGGAGGTCTTTGTAAAAGTGCTTTTCTTGACACTTTTTCTTTTTTAGTTTTAGGATCAACACCTAAGTATTTCACTTCAAAAACATCTCCCATGTTTACAACATCAGTAACGTTTTCAGTGCGTTCCCAAGCTAATTCAGAAACGTGTAATAAAACTTCATTTCCTGGTGCAGAAGTATATTCTACTACAGCTCCAAAATCTAACATTTTAATTACTTTTACTTCGTAAGCTTCTCCCATTTGTGGTTTAAAAGTGATTGACTTAATTTTAGCCAATACTGCTTCGATTCCTGCAGGATCTGTACCCAAGATTTCAATAACACCTTGCTCATCAACTTCATTGATAACAATAGTTGTTCCTGTAGCTTTTTGTAATTCCTGAATTACTTTTCCACCAGGTCCAATCAATGCTCCAATAAAGTTTCCAGGAATAGTTCTGGTAATGATTTTTGGTGCGTGAGCTTTTACATCAGCTCTTGGTGCAGCAATAGTTTCAGTTAATTTACCTAAAATGTGTAAACGTCCTTCACGTGCTTGCCCTAAAGCCTGCTCCATAATATCATAACGTAATCCGTCAATTTTGATATCCATTTGACAAGCTGTAATACCGTCAGCAGTTCCGGTTACTTTAAAGTCCATATCTCCTAAGTGATCTTCATCACCTAAAATATCAGACAATACAGCAAATTTCTCACCATCAGTAATTAATCCCATAGCAATTCCAGAAACTGGTTTTACCATTTGAACTCCAGCATCCATTAATGCCATTGTACCAGCACAAACTGTTGCCATAGAAGAAGAACCGTTAGATTCTAAAACTTCAGAAACAATACGAATTGTGTAAGGACAATCAACAGGAATCATATTTTTTAAAGCTCTTTGAGCTAAGTTACCGTGACCAACTTCTCTTCTTGAAGTTCCTCTTAATGGTTTTGCTTCACCAGTTGAGAAAGGAGGGAAGTTATAGTGTAAGTAGAATTTTTCTTCTCCTTGTTCAGATGGAGAGTCAATTTGGTTAGCTTCTCTGGAAGTTCCTAAAGTTACAGTAGCCAAAGCCTGAGTTTCTCCACGTGTAAATAAAGAAGAACCGTGAACTCTTGGTAAATAATCAATTTCACACCAGATTGGTCTGATATCAGTAGTTTTTCTACCATCTAAACGAATACCTAATTCTAATACTACATTACGAACAGCTTCTTTGTTTGTTTTGTAGAAATATTTAGAAACTAAATCTCCATCAGCAGCTAATTCTTCTTCAGTAAATAAAGCTTTTACTTCTTCTTTTACTTCAGCAAATGCAGCGCTTCTTTCGTGTTTAGCCGATCCAACTTTTGCGATATTATAAATTTTATCGTATGCAGCAGCTTTTACTTTTTTGTAAATTTCTTCGTTTTCTTTCTCACCTTCGTAAGTACGAATTTCTTTTTTACCAAAAGCAGCCTGCAAACGCAATTGTGCCTGAATTTGAACTTTAATAGCTTCGTGAGCAAATTTAATTGCTTCAACCATTTCAGCTTCTGAAATTTCTTTCATCTCTCCTTCAACCATTGCTACAGAATCCAAAGAAGCTCCAATCATCATATCGATGTCTGATTTTTCTAATTCTGTTCTGCTTGGGTTGATTACAAATTTCCCGTCGATACGTGCAACACGAACTTCAGAAATTAAGTTGTAAAATGGAATATCTGAAACTGCTAATGCTGCAGATGCAGCTAAACCAGCTAAAGCGTCTGGCATAACTTCTTCGTCATGAGACATTAACTGAATCATAACTTGTGTTTCAGCATGGTAATCATCTGGGAAAAGCGGACGTAAAACACGGTCAACTAATCTCATTGTTAATACTTCGCTATCGCTAGGGCGAGCTTCTCTTTTAAAGAAACCTCCTGGAAAACGACCTGCTGCTGCAAATTTTTCGCGGTAATCTACCGTTAATGGTAAAAAATCAACCGCTGGGTTAGCGCTACGTGCAGATACTGCTGTTGCAAGTATCATCGTGTCGCCCATTCTTACTACTACCGAACCATCAGCTTGTTTTGCTAAACGCCCCGTCTCGATTGTGATGCTTCTGCCATCACCTAAATCGATCTTTTCTACAAATAATTGTGGAATCATAATTTTTCCTTATTGGTTATACAATGGGTTTTAGTTGTGTTGTAGTTGTTGTGTGTAGTTGTTGTTTCTAAAACCCAATGAAAAACCAAACTTTTTTTCTTATAAAATGCTTGTAATCTAAAAACAAAAAGAGGCACTTTCGCACCTCTTTTCTATATTGATTATTTTCTGATATTCAATACTTTGATAATCTCACGATATCTGTTGATCTCTTTCTTTTTCAAGTAATCCAACAAAGATCTTCTTTTACCTACTAATAGTACAAGAGAACGCTCTGTGTTGTAATCGTGACGATTTTTTTTCAAGTGCTCAGTTAAGTGTGAAATTCTGTAAGTGAACAATGCAATCTGACCTTCTGCGCTTCCAGTGTTTGTTGCACCACCGTGTTGTGCGAAAATCTCTTCTTTCTTTTCTTTAGTTAAATACATTCCAATATTATTTAATGATTTTTATGTATGTCATACATCTTTTGTAAGACGGGTGCAAAAATAAGGTAAAAAAACAAAAGAATCAAACAAAAATAAGAGAATCTTAAAATAGAATACCAAATTTTGTTTTTTGAGCAATATTTGATCTTTTTTTTAGATTGTTAATTGGTACTGTAATAGGTATCACATATAATGATCTAACTATTACGATTAGAATTATTTTCTGCCTGCTTGTTTCTTATCTAAAGAAGAATACGAAGATTTCACATTGTTTTCATCGATACTAACGCCCGAAATTAAAACGCCCCGATCATAATTATCAATAAAGGTAATCTTGCGCAAAATGTCACTCCCTTGCCACGTACCTTGTTTTAGTCCGTTTTTAATAGTTCCTTTTTGTGTTGTATATTTATCTGTTTCTTCATATTCTCCGTTTCCATCAATTACGGTTTGATTCTTATTTTCATCCCAGTAATTAAGAATTAAAGTTTGGGATTTTTTTGTTTTTGAATCCCAGAGATTCTGTTTCTCCCATTTTTTGCTTTGGTTTTCGTACCAATTAATTTCTTTGCCTGATTTATGATCTTCTAAATAATTTACGACAGATTCTTTTGCCCCATTTTTATAATAACAGATAAACTCTCCATCTTTTTTTAAAATATCCCTGTCTAAAGTAGTACCTGTCATTTTCTTTCTTCCGTTTTTGTAGAAGTCGGTAACAACGTATCTTACACTTTTTTGAGAATAATTCGTAATTATTCGTGTGTAACTGTATTTTTCGGGCGTTGTTTCACGATTTAATGAGTCAAGAAAAATTTTCTTAGACATTACATTAATTTGTGAAAACAGATTAGCTGAAATTATCAGAAGCAAAAGGAGTAATATGTTTCTCTTCATTCAGTTCTATTTTTTATTAAAAATAGCCCTTTTAGAATAGTTTAGCAACTTCTTGATTTACAAATTCTAAAAATCGTTCATCAGCCTCTGTAAAAGGATCTATAACATGGCTGTCAATATCAATCTGACCAATATTTACACCGTTTACAAATAAAGGAACAACGATTTCAGACTTTACTGTAAAGCTGCATGCAATATAATTATCCTGAGCAGCAACATCAGGTACTACAAAATTGGCATTACTTTCTGCAACCTGTCCGCAAATTCCTTTTCCAAACGGAATCACAGTATGATCTGTTTCTGCACCAACATAAGGGCCTAAATGAAGGGTTTTGTTTTCGTGATTGGCAAAATAAAAACCAACCCAGTTATAATATTCTACATTTGCATTTAATAATTGACAGATTGCCAAAAGTTTTTCGTCTCTAACAATGTTGTTTTCAGCTACTATAGCGCTTATTTTCGGTTGTAATTCCTGAAATGTCATGGTATAAAAATTTTATACAAAAGTATTTAAAGCCGAAGTTAAAAAATATATAAATTTGAAAAAAAAATCCTTTGAGAAAATATTTATTACAATTCAAGCCATTTCTAATTTTTATTAGCACTTTTTTTGGTGTTTATATATTGCTTACGGTAGTTTATAAATTCTATTTGAATAGTTTTGAAATCAATGATGTTGACGGAATAACAAATGTTGTTGGTCATAATGTTAACCAGTTAATGGATTTGTTTAATTGTGATATTAAAATTTTCAAAAGTATCACGAATCCTTATATAGAGGTTTGGTACAACAAAAGATATACATTGAGAATCATAGAAGGCTGTAATGCCATAAGTGTTATTATATTATTTATATCTTTTGTAGTTGCATTTTCAGGAAAATTTAAAACCACTTTGTTTTTTATTCTTTTTGGAATCCTTATCATATATCTGTTAAATGTAATTCGAATTGCATTACTAACGGTGTTATTATTTCATTTCCCCGAAAAAGAACATATTCTGCATGGAGTTCTTTTTCCATTAGTTATTTACGGAGTAGTTTTTATTTTGTGGATCATTTGGGTGAATAAATTTTCAAAGTATGCTAAATAACATATTCGAACATAAGTGGAAAATTATAATAGCAATTGTAATTGTAACCTGTTTCGGAATTATCAGAGCTTTTGAAAATCAGCTTTTTTATGATCCTTTTTTAGTTTATTTTGAATCTGATTTTAAAAGTTTGCCTTTTCCCGAAGTTGACCTTTTGAGGCTTTTTGGAGGACTTTTATTTCGGTATTTTTTGAATACAGTATTGTCTTTAGTGTTAATTTATTCTTTGTTTGAAGATGTTGAGATAATTAAATTCAGTTCCGTTTTATACGTCTTCTTTTTATTGCTGCTTTTTGGTATGTTTTTCACAATCCTGAAATTTTATCCGGAAGGAAGTTGGATCCTTTTCTATGTAAGACGATTTATTATTCAGCCAATATTTGTGCTGTTATTCATTCCGGCTTTTTATTATCAGCAGCAAAATCTCAAAAAATAACATTTTTTTTGTGCTTTTTCGAAGCTTTTTAAATAGTTTTGCAATATGAATTTAAAAAAGTGCACAGGACTATTTTTAGCTTTCCTATTGTTGGTTTCCAACATTGGGTTTGCTTTTGATGTGCATTATTGCGGAGGAAAAATTGCTTCTGTTTCATTAAACACCACAGCTTCTGTTTCCTCTGAAAAAAAATGTTGTGGAGCATCCGAAAAAAAATCTTCTTGTTGTAAAGACAAAGTAGTTCATTTTGAAAAAAAATCAGATGATGCCACTATCAAAATATTCTTTTTTCAGATTGCTTTTCCTGCAATAATTCAGGAGTTTAAACCAATTGCTTTTTTATCAATTCCTATTTTCAAAAGCAATCAAATCATTTCGTATTATTCTGATGCGAATGCGCCTCCTTTATATCAATTATATCAACAATATATTTTTTACGCCTGATTTTAATGTTTAGAATCAAGCCTGACTTTGGCTTGTGATTCCCTGTTTTTATTTCTTGTGAGAATTCAAAAACAGCATTTTCTAAATAATTAAAATCATTTTTTTATGCAAAAAAATATCATGCTTTTTGTGATGACTTTGCTTTCTGTTTCTGTGTTTTCGCAAGAAGATTTGGAGGAAGTGAAAATTACAAAAAAGCAAAAAGGAATTAAAAAATCCTATACGCTTACGGCAAATACTACCACAATAACCAGTAAAGAATTACTGAAAGCGGCATGTTGTAATCTGGCCGAAAGTTTCGAAACAAATCCGTCGATTGATGTCAATTTTTCTGATGCCTTAACGGGAACCAAACAAATTAAAATGTTGGGTTTAACAAGTCCGTATTTAATGATTACCGAAGAAAATATCCCTTCGGTTCGTGGTGCTTCTCAGGTTTACGGATTATCATTTACGCCCGGAACCTGGATAGAAAGTGTTCAGATTACAAAAGGGGCAGGAAGTGTTATTAATGGTTACGAAAGTATTTCGGGACAAATAAACACAGAGCTTTTAAAACCTTTAAGCGATATTCCGTTTTTTCTGAATGCCTACGGTTCTACAGATTCTAGGTTTGAGCTAAATACGCATTTCAATAAAAAATTATCAGATAAATGGGCAACAAGTTTGTTTGTACACGGAAATACGCGAGTAGCGAAGAATGATATGAACGATGACGGATTTTTAGATAATCCGTTAGGGAAACAAATCAATGTTTTGAACAGATATCAGTATTATGATCCTGAAAGTGGATTGGTGAGTTTTATCAATTTCAGATATATGAATGATAAAAAACAAACCGGAGAAGTCGATTTTGATAAAGACAGAGATCGCGGTACAACTAATTACTGGGGATCAGAAATTAATACCGAACGTTTTGAGGTTTCTACCAAAATAGGTTATGTCTTTAAAGATATGCCTTACCAGAGTATCGGTTTTCAAAATGCTTTTAACAGTCATAATCAAGATTCGTATTTTGGTTTAAATCAATATGATATTAAGCAAAATAGTTATTATTCGAATTTAATTTTCAATTCGATTATCAATAATACCAAACATAAATTCACAACAGGTTTAAATTTTACTTACGATCAATATCAGGAATTTGTGAATGTAAACGATTATAGCCGAATTGATAATTCAGTTGGGGCATTTTTTGAATATACATATGACAACACCGATAATTTTAGTTTAATTTTAGGAGGAAGAGTTGATAATCATAACCGTCTTGGTTTTTTCGTAACGCCACGTTTACACATGCGATACAATCCTTGGAAAAATGGAGTAATTCGTTTTTCTGCCGGAAGAGGAAAACGTTCTGCCAATATTTTTGCCGAAAATCAACAGCTTTTTGCGAGTTCAAGAACTTTTTCAATTTTAGATAATAACGGAAAAACGTATGGACTAAATCCTGAAATTGCATGGAATTATGGTATTAGTTTCTCTCAAAAATTTAAACTTTTTAATAAAAATGCCGATGCGGGTTTTGATTTTTACAGAACCGATTTTCAAAATCAGGCCATTGTCGATTTAATGCAAAGTCCGCAGGAAGTTTTGTTTTATAATTTAAAAGGAAATTCATTTGCAAATAGTCTGCAGGTTGAGTTTAATTATGAGTTAGCACATAATCTGAATTTGCGTACCGCTTATAAATATTATGACATTCAGACCGATTATTTGCGAGGAACTTTTCAGCGTCCGTTGCAGGCCAAACATCGTTTTTTAGGAAATTTGGAATACGAAACCAATCTTAACGATGATAAACAATGGAAATTTGATTATACTTTTAACTGGTCAGGAAAACAACAATTGCCATACACGGCTACAAACCCTGCTGCAGATCAATTCCCTGATTTTTCTCCTTATTATGCTGTGATGAATATTCAGGTGACAAGAGTTTTTTCTCCTGTTTTTGAAATTTATATTGGTGGAGAAAATATTGGAAACTATAAACAAGAAAAAGCTATTTTAGGAGCAGATAATCCTTTTGGTCCAAATTTTGACGCTTCGATTGCATATGCGCCTATTTACGGACAAATGTATTATGCAGGATTACGATTTAAAATAAAATAATTCAATAGCAATGTCAATGTCAATATTGATATCAATTTCAATTTTAAAAATCAATTCAATAACAACAAATAATAACAACAAATAATAACAAATAATAATATGAAAAATTTAATTTTAATTGCGATGATCACTTTTTTGGGATTTTCGGCACAAGCCCAAACTAAAAAAAATAAGAATTTTAAATATACAACAGAGGTAAACGGAAATTGTGAGCAATGCAAAAAGCGAATCGAAAAAGCGGCTTATAGTGTTCCTGGCGTAAAAACAGCCAACTGGGATATTAATACACATCAATTAAGTGTAATATTAAATGAAGAAAAATCTTCGCCTGCTGATTTAAATAAAGCCATTGCCAAAGTCGGTCATGATACAAAAGAAGTAAAAGCAACTCAGGAAGATTACGATAATTTGCACTCTTGTTGTAAGTACGAAAGAGGTTAATAATTTAAAGCCCAGGTTTGATAGCCTGGGCTTCTTTGAATAGTTAATTTATCTTTAAAATACCGTATTTTATTGTGGTTAAAGTAAATTATTGTTACTTTCACCAACTATAAATGTAACCAAACCATTTTATGAATAATTTTGATTGGACCCAATTAATTAACCCTGAATTTTATATTACTTTAAGCATCGGAGGTTTCCAAATTGGTTTGTATATTGTTTTGTTTATAGTTTTTGCCGAAACAGGACTTTTTGCTGGTTTTTTTCTTCCCGGAGATAGTTTGTTGTTTTTAGCAGGTATTTACAGTCGTGATTTAATTCAAAATGTAGTTTATATTCCAAGTGATTTTATAAATGTTTTTATACTTTCAATTTTAGTTGCTATAATGGGAGTCCTTGGAAATATGACCGGTTATTGGTTTGGTGCTAAAAGCGGATATTATTTATTTAAAAAAGAAGATTCTTTCTGGTTCAAAAAGAAATATTTGTTACAGTCAAAAGATTTCTTTGAAAAGTATGGAGGAAAAGCTATTATCTACGCTAGGTTTTTACCTATTTTTAGAACTTTCGCTCCAATTATTGCAGGTATAGTTTCGATGGACAAAAAGAAATTTATGTTTTATAATGTTCTGAGTTCAGTTTTATGGTCCTTCTTATTGATTTTTTCCGGACATTACTTATATGGAGTGTTTTTAAAACAAGGAATTAATTTAAAAGAGCATATTGAATACATCATCATTATAATTGTAATAATCTCTACATTCCCGGTTCTTCTTAAATTATTAAAGAAAAGACCAATTGAAAAAATATAATCGAAATCATATATAGTGAAAAGTCCGAAGTTTTAACTTCGGACTTTTTTTATGAAGCAAAATGAATTAATTTGAAAGTCTGCGTAGTGGTAAAATCAGAATAAAAATTAATGTTCTCCACAATGTTTAGTTTTTACCCATTCTATAGCGATAGATAGTTTTTAAATTGAAAGCATAAAATATAGGCATAAAAAAATCCAAGTCATAAACTTGGATTTTTTTATATCAATTGGAATTTGGAATTTATCCCGAGGCTTCGGGATTGAAATTTAATGTATGTTTACCATTCATTAACCTTGTTAGCATCCATTTTTAAGAAGATAAACAATAAAATAGTGAATCCCCAAAGTCCGGAACCTCCATACGAAAAGAATGGCAATGGAACCCCGATAGTAGGGAAGATACCCACAACCATTGCTATATTTACAAAAAAGTGAATAAACAGAATTCCTGCAACGCAATAGCCATAAACCCGGCTAAACTTCGTCTTCTGTCTTTCGGCTAAATAAATCACTCTTAAAAGCAATCCGGCAAAAAGAAGAATAACAACAAGTGATCCGGCAAAACCCCACTCTTCTCCAACGGTTGTAAAAATATAATCGGTATGTTGCTCCGGTACAAAACCTCCTTTGGTTTGAGTTCCTTCTAAAAAGCCTTTTCCTATCCAGCCGCCAGATCCAATCGCAATTTCAGATTGATTGGTATTGTATCCGATACCTTTCATGTCAACTGTTTTTCCTAGTAAAATATTAAAACGGTCTCTATGATGCTGTTTAAAAACGTTGTCAAAAACATAATCGACAGATAAAACAAAACCTGAAATCAAAGCCAAAAGTATCGTGCTTAAAAGTAGATTTCGATCTACTGCCCGGCCTTTAAAATGTATAATTATTAATACTCCTAAAGAAATTAGTATAACAACATAAGGTTCTAAAACCAGCGTTAATACAAATAATAATATAGTTATAAAGCCTGTCCAGACGTACCATGAAGGTAATCCTTCTCTAAACAAAACGACAATAAAAATACTATAGATTAAAGCACTTCCGGGATCGGGTTGTGGTAAAATTAAAAGCACGGGCAAAAACACAATGGCCAATGCCTGAATTTGTCTGTTTGTTTCCTTTAAGTTAATTTGACTGTCACTTAAATATTTGGCCAAAGCCAATGATGTTGCAGCTTTTGCAAACTCAGATGGCTGAATTGTAAAACTTCCAATAGCATACCAGCATCTTTGTCCGGCTATTGTTTTTCCAAAAAGAAACAATCCCGCTAAGGATAACAAGGAAACACCAAATATAATACTGGCGTATTTTTCGTAAAACTTACCGTCTACAAACAGAACAACAAGTATTAACGGAATAGTACAGGCAATAAATATTAATTGTTTTTCATAAGTGCCATCTGTAGACAATAGGGAAGATGAATATATATTCAGCCAACCCAGAGTTACTAAGGCAATGTAGATAAAGACACTTATCCAATCAATATTATTTTTTACACTTTGATTTCTCATTTGAAATAATCCTTATTAGTTCTCTTTAGTAGTGTCTACGGCTGTTTTTTTAATTTCTGTTTTTGGAGCTGTAGTTGTTGTAGGCACTTTCACTTTCGGTACAACAATTTTAGCCTTCAAAACAGAATCTTTAGGAGTCGATTCGATAGCACTTGCTTCGTTCATTCCTCCCAATTTTGCATATTCGCTTGCTAAGCTTTTGTTTAATACACGAACCTCTAAATCTGTTCGGGTAATTTTTTTTCTTAGATATTTTTCTATCATCAAACTGGCAATTGGTCCCGCAACTGTAGCACCAAAACCTCCATTTTCAATCATAATTGCAATAGCGATTTTCGGATTGTCTTTTGGAGCAAAAGCTACGAAGATAGAGTGGTCTTTTAGCTTCTCTCTTTTACCGTTTATTTTGGCATAGTTTTCAGCTGTACCTGTTTTTCCACAAATATCAATTCCTTCAACTCTCAATGCGTAAGCAGTTCCTTTATTATAAACATCAAACAGACCACTTATTACAGGCGGGAAATATTTTTTATCAATAGTGGTTTCATGCTTGGTTGTAAATTTAGCATCGATTTTTTTTCCTTCAATTTTTTTAATAATATGAGGCGTATAGTAATAACCTTCATTTGCTACTGTTGCCATCATATTCGCAAGCTGAATAGGCGTCATTAAAACCTCTCCCTGACCAATAGCATTAGATACAATTGTTGTGCTTCTCCAGCCTCCGTTAGGATATATTTTTTTATATGTTTTAGAAGTTGGAATATTACCTTTTTTACCCGTAGGTAAATCATATCCCATAAATTGTCCTAAACCAAAACTTCTAACGTGGTTACTCCAAACATCTACCGCTTGTCCTGGATTAGAAAATTTGTTAATCGTAAGCATATAAGCTTGTGCGAAATAGGTATTACAAGAATTGTAAATTCCGTTATGTAATTGATGCGGCCCAAAACCGTGACATTTCATAAAACGACCTCTACCATAACTAAATCCGTGGTGACACATAAAAGTGGTCTGCTCGTTGATAACACCTTCTTGTAAAGCAACCAAGCCAGTCAAAATTTTAAATGGAGAACCTGGAGGATATTCCGCCAAAAGTCCTCTGTCATACAAAGGTTTTGCAATCGAATCGTGATATAAAAGCGTGTAATTTTTAGATCTTTGTCGTCCAACCAAAATACCCGGATCATACGATGGAGCAGTTACCAAAGCAAGAATTTCTCCTGATTTTGGTTCAATGGCTACAATTCCACCTCTTTTATTAATCATCAATTCTTCGCCATATTTTTGAAGTTCAGCATCAATTGTTAAGTTGATGTCTTCTCCGGCAACGGCAATGGTATCGTATTTACCATCTTTGTAAGAACCAATTTCTCGGTTGTATTTGTCTTTCTGAATATATTTTACCCCTTTTATTCCGCGTAAAATTTCTTCGTAACTTTGCTCAACTCCTTGCATTCCTATTAAATCCCCGCTGTTGTAATATGGATTTTTGGCAATTAAATTTTCATTTACCTGAGTGATAAAACCAAAGATATTTGCACCATAATCTACCTCGTAATCACGAAGCGATCTTTTCTGAAAATAGAAACCGTCATATTTTCTGATTTTTTCCTGAAAAGCGGCAAACTCTGATTTATTTAATTGTGATAGAAAAACAGACGGTAATCTTGGACTATAAACTTTTGCTTTTGCAATTCTTTTATAGTATTCTTCACTTGTAATACCAAGCAAATTACAGAACTCAGAAACATTAAGGTCTTTTTTAATTTCGCGTGGAATAACCATAATGTCATAAGAAGCCTGATTGGCTACCAATAATTTTCCATTTCGGTCATATATATATCCTCTTTCAGGATAATCATACGCCTTTTTTATTGCATTATTTTCTGATTTTAATTTGAATGAATCATCAATAATTTGCAAATAAAATATCCTGATCACTAGCAAAGATGCTGCAATAATAATTAAAGAGGGCAGCAGGACTTTTCTCATCTTCTATTGGGCTTAATAAGATAAATTATTATGATTGAAATAATTATGGTGAATATCGAACTAAATAAAGTTCTTAATAGTATGTCCCAGATAAATTTAAACTGAAAAGCTTCGAGTATAAATAGTATAATGTGATGTAATAAAACCGATACTAGAATAAACGAAAACCTTTCGGGTGTTAAAGACTCATTTAGTTTGATTGTTTGGTATTCGTAACTTAGACCAAATGAGAATTTAAAAATATAAGGCCTGTAATACGCCAGAATTACACAAGCTGTTGCGTGAATTCCGCCAGAATTACAAAACATATCCATGGTAAGACCAAGTAAGAAACTCGAAATTATTAAACCTGATTTGTTACTGTTTACCGGATAAAGAATGATATAAAGAATATACGGAAAAGGACTTATGTATCCTAAGAAATTCATATTATTAAAAATAACAACCTGAATTGCCAGTAATATAATAAACCGAAAAATATTGACTAACAATGCGCTATTCATCTTTCTCCTTTTTTTCTAAATTAATAAGTTCTTCGCGGTCTTTACTTTTAATAATATAAACATGTCCAAGATTGGTCATATCGTTAAATAGTTTTACGTTTATGACGTAAAAACTTGTCTTGTCTTTAATGTAAATTTTATCAACGGTACCAATGTTAATTCCTTCAGGGAAAATTACAGATTGGCCTCCTGTAACAATTGTATCGCCTTTTCTGATTGATGCTAATCTAGGTACATCTTCTAACTGAACATATCCGGTGCTTTTACCGTTCCAGGTTAAAGAACCAAAGTGATTTGACTTTTTGATTTTAGCATTAATCTGAGATTTCATATTCAAAATACTAACCACAGTAGAATAGTTTTTTGATGTATTATCAACCACACCAATAATTCCTAAACTGTTGATTACTCCCATATCCTGTTTCACTCCGTCTTTTGCTCCGGAATTTAAGGTAATATAGTTTTCGTGAGTGCTGTAAGAGTTATGAATTACTTTTGAAACAATGATATCAGCAGGTTTTACTCCTTTTATACTGTCAGCCAAAGGTATTTTTGTGGTGTCTTTTTTATTAAATAAAAGGCTTTTTAATCTTGCGTTTTCAAGTACCAGTTCGTCATTTTCGGTTCTTAAATTCAAATATTCATTTACATGATTAATTTTTTCATAAACACCTCCGCTTAAAAAATTAGCCGAACTGATTACTCTGCTTCTGTGATAGGAATGAGATTGAATTGTGAGAGCCAACGAAATACCTAAAAGCAGCAAAAACAGCAATCGATTACTGTTTCGTATAATGAAATTAAAAATTTGCTGCATTTCTTGTTCGGTTATTTTGTTTCAGGATATGCTTTAGGGCTTCAAATTTTACAAGAGCCGAATGATTCAATTCGACTCTCATAAAGATATTTTAATTTGTTATGTGAATCTTATTTTATTAAGATGCTTTTAAATTTTGCAATGTTTTTAAGTGCCATTCCAGTTCCACGAACTACTGCTCTTAATGGATCTTCAGCAATGTAAACAGGTAAATCTGTTTTTTGCGAAATACGTTTATCCAAACCTCTTAACATTGATCCACCACCAGCTAAATAAATACCTGTATTGTAGATATCAGCAGCTAATTCAGGAGGTGTTTGAGATAAAGTTTCCATTACAGCATCTTCAATACGTTGAATTGATTTGTCTAATGCTTTAGCGATTTCACGGTAAGAAACATCTACTTGTTTTGGCTTACCGGTAAGTAAATCTCTACCTTGAACTGACATGTCCTCAGGAGGTCCATCTAAATCTTCGATAGCGGCTCCAATTTGAATTTTTATTTTCTCTGCAGTACTTTCTCCCACAAAAAGATTGTGTTGAGTACGCATGTAATAAACGATATCATTTGTAAAAACGTCACCTGCAATTTTTACAGATTTGTCACATACAATTCCCCCTAAAGCGATAACGGCAATTTCGGTAGTACCACCACCAATATCAACAATCATGTTTCCTTTTGGCTGCATAATATCGATACCAATACCAATTGCTGCTGCCATTGGCTCGTGAATTAAGTAAACTTCTTTTCCGTTTACTCTTTCACAAGATTCTTTTACTGCTCGCATCTCAACTTCAGTAATACCAGATGGAATACATACTACCATTCTTAATGCTGGAGTAAACATTCTTTTCTTTAGTGCTGGTATGCTTTTAATGAACATATTGATCATTTTTTCTGAAGCATCAAAATCGGCAATTACACCATCCTTCAAAGGCCTTATGGTCTTGATGTTTTCATGTGTTTTACCCTGCATCATGTTAGCTTCCTTACCAACAGCAATGATTTTGCCTGATATTCTATCACGTGCAACGATCGACGGACTATCAATAACGACTTTATCATTATGTATGATTAAAGTGTTTGCGGTACCAAGGTCTATCGCAATATCCTCGGTCATGAAATCAAAAAATCCCATAAGTTTTTTAGGGGTTTAAAATGTTATAAATAATTTATCGAACAAAGTTAAACAAATTAATGTTTAAAATGACGTGTTCCTGTAAATACCATTGCAAGATTATTTTCGTTGCAATAATTTATACTTAATTCGTCTTTTATTGAACCTCCCGGCTGAATTACTGCGGTTATTCCTGCTTTTTTGGCTAATTCAACACAATCCGGAAAAGGGAAAAATGCATCACTTGCCATAGAAGCGCCGGTTAAATCAAAGCCAAAAGCTTTTGCTTTATCAACAGCCTGTACTAAAGCATCAACTCTTGATGTCTGACCTGTTCCTGACGAAATTAATGTTCCGTTTTTAGCAAAGACAATCGTATTTGATTTTGTGTTTTTGCAAATTTTTGAAGCAAATATCAAATCTTCTATTTCCTGAGCCGTAGGCTCTGTCGTAGTAACGGTTTTTAAATGCTCTTTATTATCTGTAATATTATTTCTGTCCTGAATTAACAAACCATTAAGACATGTTCTTACTTGTCTTGAAGGTAATTCAACATCATTTTGAACTAATATGATTCTGTTTTTCTTTTCTTGTAAAACTTCAATTGCATCATCATCATAACTTGGGGCAATTACAACTTCGCAAAATAATTTGTTGATTTCTTGTGCGGTAGCCAAATCAATTTTAGTATTTGCAATTAAAACTCCGCCAAAAGCAGATGTTGGATCGCAAGCCAAAGCTGCCAAATAAGCTTCGCTGATTGTTTTTCTTGAAGCTAAACCACAAGCATTGTTATGTTTTAATATTGCAAATGTTGGTCCGTCAGTTTTAAACTCGTTAATTAAGTTTACAGCCGCATCAACGTCTAATAAATTATTGTAAGATAACTCTTTTCCGTGGACTTTTTTAAACATTGCATCAAAATCTCCAAAAAAGAAACCTTTTTGATGTGGATTTTCGCCATATCTCAAAATCTGACCGCCTGCAATACTTTCTTTATAGATCGTTTCGTCAGTATTAAAATAGTTAAAAATAGCACCATCATAATGAGATGAAACATGAAATGCTTTTGTAGCAAACAATCTTCTGTTTTCAAGAGTTGTTGCTCCATTTTGCTCTGTAATCAAATCCAAAAGCAAACTGTATTCATTTACCGAAGCCACAATTACCGTGTCTTTGAAGTTTTTTGCACCGGCACGAATCAATGAAATTCCGCCAATATCAATTTTTTCGATAATATCTTGTTCACTTGCACCAGAAGCAACAGTTTTCTCAAACGGATACAAATCAACAATCACCAAATCAATTTGAGGAATATCAAATTCTTTCATTTGCTGAACATCACTTTCATTATCCTGACGATTTAAAATTCCGCCAAAAATTTTCGGGTGTAATGTTTTTACTCTTCCACCAAGAATTTCAGGAAAAGAAGTAATGTCTTCAACAGGAACTACCGGAATTCCAAGGTTTTTAATAAAATCTTCTGTTCCGCCAGTTGAGTAAAGTGTTACATTTTGTTCGTGTAATTTTCTAACGATTGGCTCTAGTCCATCTTTTGAAAAAACAGATATTAATGCCGATTGTATTGTTTTAGTTGTGCTCATTGTGTAGTTATGATTTTCAGACTGCAAAAGTAGTTTTTTTAAATATTATTTTAAAGGATTTAATGTAACATTATACTAAAAAAATGTACTCATGAGTAAGTTGATTTTTATTAGGTTTTTGATTTTAATTTATTGAATTTTACTTTATTGAAAAATACTATTATATGCTACTTTATCTTCGGTTATTAAAAGAAAGTCTGAGCTTTGCCATTAACGCTTTACGAAATAATAAATTGCGAACTTTATTGTCTTTGTTAGGTGTTACAATTGGTATATTTTCAATTATTGCTGTTCTTGCTGCTGTTGATTCTTTAGACCGAAAAATTTCTAAAGATTTGAGCAGTTTAGATAAAAATACGATTTATTTAATGAAATATTGTTTTGGGCCGTCAGAAATTCCGCAATGGAAAAGAGAGCAATTCCCCAATGTAAAATATGACGAGTACATCAACTTGAAAAATTCACTAAATAATACAGAACAAGTTGGATATCAATTATTCGTAAATCGTGAAAGCTTAAAATACGATTCGAAAACCGTTGCCGATGTAAATATGGTTCCGTCATCATTTGAAATGGTCGATATTGATGGCTTAAGTTTCGACAAAGGAAGATTTTATAATGAATCGGAATCAAATTCAGGAACTCCTGTAATTGTTTTAGGATATGATATTGCCAACGGACTTTTTGGAGAAAGTGATCCTGTCGGAAAAAGTATTCGTTTATACGGACAGCGTTTCACGGTCATTGGCGTAATGAAAAAACAAGGTGCAGGTTTTTTTGGAGACAGTAATGATACTTCGGTTTATTTTCCGGCAAATTTTCTTCGCAGAATGTACGGTGACAGCGATGCTATGACACCTGTAATAGTTTTGAAACCTGTAAAAGGTATCGATATGGATGCTTATAAAGCTGAAGTTGCACAAAAACTACGAGCAATTCGCGGAATGAAAGCAGGGGAGATAGATAATTTTTTTGTAAATGTACTTTCCGGATTTACCGATTTTATAGATGGAATTTTAGGTCAGATGAATGTTGTGGGATGGATTATCAGTGGATTTTCTCTTTTGGTTGGAGGTTTCGGAATTGCCAATATTATGTTTGTTTCCGTAAAAGAACGAACCAATTTAATCGGAATTCAAAAATCGCTTGGTGCTAAAAATAGATTTATTCTGTTTCAGTTTTTATTTGAAGCTATAATTCTTTCTGTAATTGGCGGAATTATCGGTTTGTTGATGGTTTGGGGAATCGCATTGATTCTAACAAAAGCACTCGATTTTGAATTCGTCTTAAGCTTCGGAAATATAGTTTTAGGAACAACGCTGGCCGCGCTTATCGGATTAATTTCAGGAATTTTGCCTGCGATTTCAGCAGCGAATTTAGATCCTGTAGAAGCGATTAGAACGGGAATGTAACTCTAAGATTCTAAGATGCTGAGGTTCTAAGTTCTTCAAATGCGCGAAGATTTAAGGTTTTAAATGCACGCAAGATTTTAGTTCTTGATAAAGTTCCAGAGGAACGATATGTTTAGTTTATATTCGAGGGAACTTTGATTTTAGTTTTATCCCATTTGATTGAGTCAGGATAATAGTAAAAATATTTTCTGTCGTTATTTTTATATTGCAAAACAGTATCCTCTTCTTGAGTAGTTCTTCTGATAATATAATTGCCGATATTTTTCTTGTTTAAAAACTCAAAAAAAGAAGTGTTTTGAATTGTGTCATTTTGAGATGCAACGATTAAAATCTGTCTGTTTTTTTCTTTGATGAGAATGTTTTCAGAAAGAAAATCAGTTAAACTTTTTTGAGGGACTCTAACAATGTCTTTTGGTTTTAAAAATAAAAGATGTGGAAGAGTGTCATTTTCACTGCCATAACTGCAAAATTCCCTGTAGTATTCTTTTTGATAAAAATAAAGATTACCCTTTTTATCAATAAGTAATTGATGTTCTCCATAGAAGCCTTTTCTGGGAAATGCCATTGTTTTACTGCTGTTTTCTTTTAAAGAATCTATATATTTTTGAAGTTTTTCATCTTCATATGAAATAATATAAGCTTTGTTTTTAATCTCAAGATTCTCTTCTTTCCTAACACAATTCAAAAGAAGCAAACAAATTATAAAACCAATAAAAATTCTTTTCATAAGCTAAGATTTAAATTAAAGATATAAAAAAATCTCACCTGCAATTAAGCGGATGAGATTTTAAATGTTTTTAGAAGATTTAAACTATCTAATATTGTTATTCTGAATTAAATCAATATATAAATTGATCTTATCTTTTAAATCTTTTCTTGGTGTAATAAAATCAAGGAAACCGTGCTCTAAAAGAAACTCAGCAGTTTGAAAACCTTCCGGTAAATCTTTCCCTGTAGTATCACGAACGACACGCGGACCAGCGAAACCAATCAAAGCACCTGGTTCAGAGATATTGATGTCTCCTAACATGGCGTAAGATGCAGTTGTTCCTCCTGTAGTTGGATCTGTACATAAAGAAATGTATGGTAAACCAGCTTCAGCAAGCTGCGCAAGTTTAACAGATGTTTTTGCTAATTGCATTAATGAATAAGCTGCTTCCATCATACGAGCTCCACCAGATTTAGAAATCATTACAAAAGGCATATTGTTTTTGATCGCGTGATCAATACCTCTGGCAATTTTTTCACCTACAACAGCACCCATAGATCCACCAATAAAGGCAAAATCCATACAGCAAATTACAAGTTCTTTTCCTTTAGATTTTCCTACTCCGGTACGTACAGCGTCTTTAAGATGCGTTTTTTCCATTACATCTTTCAATCGCTCTGCATATTTTTTTGTATCCACAAAATGCAAAGGATCTTTTGATGTCATGTTTTTATCTAACTCAACAAATTCGTTGTTGTCGAATAAAATTTCAAAATAGGTTGCGCTTCCAATTCTAACGTGAAAATCATCTTCCGGACTAACAAATAAGTTTCGGGCTAATTCGTCAGCGTCAATAATTTTTCCAGTAGGAGATTTGTACCACAATCCTTTCGGAACGTCCATCTTATCTTCTGTCGCGGTTGTAATCCCTTTTTCCTGTCTTTTAAACCAAGCCATATTTTTTGTTTTTTTTGTTTCAGGTTTAAAGTTTAAAGTTGCGAAACTTGAAACCTGAAACTTTAAACTTTTAATTATAGTGTATTCACATTGTTTAAGTCTGCAAAAGCTTGCTCAAGTCTTGTGTTGAATGTCACTTCGCTTTCACGTACCCATTTTCTTGGGTCATAATATTTTTTGTTAGGAACATCAGCACCTTCAGGGTTACCGATTTGTGTTTTTAAATAGTCAATGTTTTTAACCATATAATCACGAATTCCTTCAGTATATGCAAATTGTAAATCTGTATCAATGTTCATTTTGATAACTCCGTAGCTAATTCCTTCTCTGATTTCTTCAAGTGTAGAACCTGAACCTCCGTGGAAAACGAAATCTACCGGGTTAGGACCAGTTTTGAATTTGTTTTGAACGAAATCCTGAGAATTTTTTAAGATTTTTGGAGTTAATTTTACGTTTCCTGGTTTGTAAACACCGTGAACGTTTCCAAAAGCTGCAGCTATAGTAAATTTAGGACTTACTTTAGATAATTCTTCGTAAGCATAAGCTACTTCTTCTGGCTGAGTGTATAATTTAGAACTGTCGACATCAGAGTTGTCAACACCATCTTCTTCACCACCTGTAATACCTAGCTCGATTTCTAATGTCATACCCATTTTACTCATTCTTGCTAAATACTCTTTACAGATCTCGATATTTTCTTCGATTGGCTCCTCAGACAAATCGATCATATGAGAACTGAATAATGGTTTTCCTGTTTCTGCAAAATGTTTTTCAGATGCATCTAACAAACCATCAATCCAAGGTAATAATTTTTTTGCACAGTGGTCAGTATGTAAAATTACTGTTGCACCGTAAGCTTCTGCTAATGCGTGGATATGTTTTGCTCCTGCAATTCCACCAGCGATTGCTGATTTTTCACCTGCATTAGATAATCCTTTTCCAGCATTAAATTGTGCTCCTCCGTTTGAAAATTGAATGATAACTGGCGCGTTTAGTTTTGCTGCAGTTTCAAGAACTCCATTGATTGTGCTAGACCCTGTAACATTTACTGCTGGTAAAGCAAAACCTTTTTCTTTCGCATAATTAAAAATCTCCTGAACCTGATCTCCTGTAGCTACTCCTGGTTTAATATTGTGTGCCATTGTAATTTTTTTTATAGTTGTTTTTAGTTTTTAGGTTGCAAAAATAAGAATTAATTAGCATTAGAAAGGATAATTTATTCCAAAATTTAAAACCGAGTGCCCAAAATTGTATTCTTTAAACCAACGGTCTCCCTCTGGATGCGCCGGATTATAGGTCTTAAAGCCTAAATCTAAACGAATAACAAAAAAGCTTAAATCGTAACGTAAACCAAATCCTGACCCCAAAGCAATTTCTTCTAAATCGTTTAAGTTGTTGAATTTTGCTTTGTCATCAATCACATTATCGAGTACATTCCAGATATTTCCGGCGTCTGCAAAGATAGCTCCTTTGACATCTCCGAATATTTTAAATCGAAATTCGGCACTCATTGCAATTTTCATATTGGCCTCATTAAAATCGTTCAAAGCATTTGTGCTTCCGGGACCTAACGAATAAGGCTGCCATGCGCGATTATCATTAGAACCTCCCGCATAATAACTTCGTGAAAACGGAATGTAATTTGAGTTTCCAAATGGAATTGCGATTCCAAAAAAACTTCTTACTGCCAAAACTTTTTCTTTACCAAAATCCCAGTGTTTAATATAATCTAATTCGGTTTTTACATATTCTGAATATTCCAAATTAAAAATTTCATAGTTCCCGTTTGTATTTTTAGGTAAACTCGCAACGCTCGAAATGGCTGATAATAAAGTTCCTGCAGATTCTATTTTTGTTTTAAACTGATAAAAAGTATTGTCGGCAAGATCTTTTTTTGTTGTTGTTGTAAAAGTATAACTCGTTGCCAGAATAAAATCATTTTCTGTCAATCTTACTCTTCTTTCTTCGATACTTTCAACATCTTTATATTGTGCATCTGCCGGAGTTAATGCTGTTTGATTATTTAAAACCTGATTAGTAAAATTTGTTGTTCCCTGGCTAATAATTAAATTTCCATTTTCATCTATGTTTGTCGCATCAGTATTGTATTGATTTGCAATGCCGTTTAATTCATTATAAGAAGAAGTATAAACTCTGTAATAATTGCCCGGATTTAGATTACGTACAAACTGTGCATTCAATAAATCAAGTTTTACTGTATTACGTCTTTTTGGAGACCAGTTATAAGATAATCCACCTGTAAAATTTTCTTTATCTAAACCAATATTTCTTTGTTTTGAAAAACCAGCTGCAATACTCGTTGAAGGAATCATTCTTTTCGGAATAATTTTTTCAGTTCCAAACGGCATCAGGATTCTTGGAAAATTAAGTTTTGTATCAATTCCGTATTCCGAAACATTAAAGAAATTATTATTTGGATTGGCCATATCTTTTGATGATCCGATATTTAAACGCGCCGAGATTTCTAAAGTTTCAGCCCTGTTAAAAACATTTCGAATCGTTTCAGAAACACTCGCTCCAATTCCAAAATCTTGAATATTAGAATGTGTAAAATCCAAAGTAGCCCCAAAACTATATTTCTTTCGTGGTGTTAAATAAACATTAGCAATTAAAGATTCTCCTGCCGGATCTCGTTTGTCGACTTCATATTGTATCGAAGGATAATTAAAAATCTTCAAATTATTCAAATATCGGGAAGAAAGGGTTGTTCGGGTGTCAGAAAAAGTACTTCCCTTTGTGATAAAAATCGCATCTGTTATTGCGCGAGGTTTATACTTTAAGGTTTTATAGCTGTATAAATTAAAGTTGTTATAAGCCGTACTATCGTTAATTTTCGTTTTTGCATTCGTTGGAGAATAATCTGTATAAATATTGACATCGCTGATTTTATACAATTTAAAAGGTTCAGTACGGCTCGAATCTCTTTCCTGAATGTTATTGTTTTTAATAATTAAAGTTACATCTGCCTTGTTTTGTTTGCCAATCGTATCAATATTATAATTGATATAAGTTGGCTGAAAAAAGTAAGCACCATGATTTCTGAAATAAGTGGTAATACGGCTTTTTTCTTCCTCAAAATCAGAAGTTTTAAATTGATTTCCGGATTTTAAAAGAGAAGGTTCATTATTTGTTTTGTATAATGAATCCAGAGCAGGGGTAAGAATGTTGGTTTTAATTGAATCTAAAGTATAACCCGGCCCTGTTGTAATATTATAATTTACCTGAGCTTTTTTTCTGCCAACGCTATCAATATTATAATCTGTTTTTACATTAAAAAAACCATTGTTGAAATAATAATATTTTAAACGGGTCAGGGACTTTTTTGTTTTTGCAGTGTCGACAATAACAGGCGGTTCACCGGTATTTTTTAAAAATTCGTGAATTCCTTTATATAAAAATGATTGTCCAAGACGATCTACTTGCTTTGCAGATAAAACTTTTGCCTGTCGCTCATAAAGACCCGGATTGTTTTTAAATTTTGCCTGATAAGTAGAATCAGGATTTAAATTGGCTAAATTGTACATGTTTAAACGCAATTTGTAGCCCAATAAAGTACCATTTGGTTTTTGATACATTTGATTTGATGCTATTTCGTCGTTTGTAGACTTTCCATTAACCAGAATATTATTTTTTACAAGAAGGCTTTTTCCATCCGGAACTCTTTTTACGGCATTACAAGCAGAAATAAATATTGCTATTAGAATAAATGCTACTATTTTTGTGGAATTCTTTTTCAAGTGTTTTTTAATATTTAATTCAAAAGTACATTATTTTATGGTTAGTAAAAACCAAATAAAACTTATAACAGGTTTACATCAAAAAAAGCAACGTTTTGCAAATCAATTATTTTTTGCCGAAGGAGTAAAAGTAATTCAAGAACTCTTGCAATCCAATTTTGAATTAGAACATTTATACACAACACAAAATGATTTTGAAATAGTTGAGCCTTCAAAACGCACGCTTATTAATGAGCAGGAACTTAAAAAAATAAGTGCTTTATCAACTCCAAATTCATGTTTGGCGGTTTTTAAAATTCCTGCCGAAAATAAAATTACCGACTCTGGTTTAATTGTAGCTTTAGACGACATTCGTGATCCCGGAAATTTAGGAACCATTTTGCGTCTTTGCGATTGGTTTGGCATTAAACAAATTATTTGTTCAAAAGAAACCGTTGATATCTACAATCCCAAAGTAGTTCAGGCTACAATGGGTTCTATTACCAGAGTAAACGTAAATTATGTCGATTTGAAAACTTTTATTTCGCAAACAAAATTACCTGTTTTTGGAACTTTTATGAATGGAGAAAACATTTATCAATCTAATTTACCACAAAACGGAATCATTATTATGGGTAATGAAGCCAATGGTATTTCGGCAGAAATTGAAAAAACGGTTACCAGCCGACTCACAATTCCAAGATTTGGAGAGCTACAAAAAACGGAAAGTTTAAACGTAGCTACTGCAACAGCAATTATTCTAAGTGAATTTAAACGAAATAGTTGAGAAATTGTTTTAATGAAAAGTGAAATTTATTAAAATCGCTCTTGATTTCATAGAATCAATATTATCTGTCCACGGACTTGGCCCGTTTGCCGGATTATCACGAATTAATTCATCGGTTATACCAAACATTCCTCTGATAGAAGGTGAGAAAATAAAATATTCAGAGAAAATATCTATTCCAAAACCAAGTTCATAAGCGGCAGTCCACGGTTTAACCCTGAATTTCCCTTCATGGTTATCATCCTTAGATTTCGAATTACTCGATAAGTTTAATGTCGTAGACATTCCGCCAACTAAATATGGGCGAATGTTTCCGGTACGCAATGATGAGAATTTTAATAGTAAAGGAAAATGTATATAAGTACTGTTTACTTCTCTTAAATAATCTTTTTGTAAAGGCATTTCAGGATAATACAAATCTCTTTTTGTGTAATACAAACCTGGCTCAAAACGCAAATTAATGTATTCCTGCAATCTTAAATCGGCAACAACACCAACATTAAAACCAGTTGTTTTTTTTACCTGAATGTCTTGTTGAACGACATTTTTGTAATCAATTTTAAAGTCGAAACTATTGAAACCTAAATAATACCCGAAGTACAGGCGTTGTTTTTGCCAGTTTTCGAGATTAATAATAGGATCTTTGCTAAACATGTTTTTAGCAAATTGAGAATATCCTTTTGTCGTTAAGACTAATAAAAGTAAGATTACTGTTTTTTTCATACTATTTTTTAGAAGCAGAATAAATGGTTGCAACTCCAAACGTTTGTGGCATAGCCACAACATCTATAAACCCAATTTTTCTCAAAATATTGTTTAACGCTTCTCCATAAGGAAAAACAGCAGCCGATTCAGACAAATATCCATAAGCTGAATTATCTTTAGAGAATAACTTTCCTATAACGGGAAGTATGTTTTTTGTATAGAATTTATATCCTTGTTTATAAGGTGTTTTATCTGGTACCGAAGTTTCTAAGATAACAAAAACACCATTTGGTTTTAAAACTCTTAAAATTTCTGCGAAACCTTTTTCTAAATTCTCAAAGTTTCGAACTCCAAAACCAACAGTAATTGCGTCAAAATAATTATCTTCAAAAGGTATGCTTTCTGAATCCCCTAAAACTAAATCAATAACATTTGATAGTTTTTTTTCTTCTACTTTCTTTTTTCCCACCTCAAGCATTCCTGCAGAAATATCCAGGCCTATAATTTTTTCAGCATTAGTTTGTGTCATTAAAATAGCAAGATCACCGGTTCCTGTCGCAATGTCAAGAATGATTTTTGGCTTTTTATCAGAAACTATTTTCAATACTTTTTTTCGCCATTTAATATCAATTCCAAAAGAAATTACGCGGTTTAAATTATCATAGTTTCCAGAGATAGTATCAAACATTTGGGCAACTTGTTCTTTTTTGCCTAGTGTAGAGTCTTTATATGGGGTTACCTTTTCAGTCATTATTTTTTATTTACGCAAATATAATACAATCTGACTTAACTGTTATGGGTTTTTTAATTTGTAAATCAAATGTTTCAGAAAAAGATTTTTAAGCTAACAATTGTCTTTTGCTTATCACGGAAAGTGGGTATTGTGAAAAAATCACGGAAAGTGGGTATTGTGGCAACAAGATTTTATTGTCACTTTTGTCCTATAAAAATATTAAAATTTTTAATGATTAATAGTTGTTGTGACTCAAATCAAATGAATACTTTTTTTGTGCTGGTAATTTCATTTGTTCTTGTAGGTAGTTTTGAAAGTATTATTTTTAATGATACTATTTTTTAAAGCGCAAAATACGTTCTTAGGATTAAATTTGTTTTTGGAAATTTTAATTTTCTTGTCTTTAATACCTTCGTGGTATTTGGTATTAAAGACCCCATTTTTTGAGATTTATTCTCAGAAAAACAATTCATTTATAACAATAGTTTTCAATTGTTTAACAATTGTAAATTTTACGTCATGTTATCAAATACTATTTCTTGAATGAGTCCTAAGCTAGAAATCATTTTTTATTAAAGACATCCTCATTTTTGGGGATGTTTTTTATTTTATCTTTTAATGTAAGTTTCGTAAGTGTAGTCATAAAGATGTTTTTCATCTTTAAAATTTTCTTCAGATTCAACTAACAGCCAATCGTTTTCATTAATTTTAGGAAAAAATGCATCAGCTTCAAAAGTATGATGAACCTTTGTGATTTCTATAATGTCAGCATATTGCAAACCTAAGTTATAAATCTCTCCTCCACCAATAATGTATGAGTCTTCGTTTTCAGGACATATAGCAATTGCTTTTTCAATGCTATTTACAACAATGCAACCATCGGGGTTGTAGTTTTCCTGGCGCGTTATAACAATATGGGTTCTGTTGGGTAATGGCTTTGGAAAACTTTCAAAAGTCTTTCTTCCCATAATAATATGATGACCGGTTGTAAGTTCCTTGAATCTTTTAAAATCATTTGGTAAATGCCAAACAAGTTCATTATTTTTTCCAAGCGCATTATTTTCGGCTACAGCCGCTATCATTATAAGCATCGTATAAACTAAATTTTGTTATCTGTATCCTCGTTGATTTTTGATTCTAATTGACTAATTCTTTTTTGTTGTAAAGCAACAAGTCTGTCAATTTGTTCTCTTTCCCACTTTTTATTCATAAATCTGTCTGTAATGTAGACTTTTATAAAATGCAGAATAAAAATGAAAAGCCATATCGTTATGCCCCAGATACACCAATTTTGATCTGTATTAGCACCAAAACCAAAAAACCTATTTGCTATAAATAAAAATAGACTCCCTATTAAAAAAAGAACAAAATGAAAATAAAGAACTTTCTTTTGTCTTAATCTTCTTCTGGCATATTCGTATTGTTCGTGCGCTTCTTTTTCCATAAGATATAAATGAGGTCATAAAGTTAAAATTTATTTTGAAATTCAACAATTTGAAGCGTGGAATATTTCGTTAAAAACAACTGTTTAATTCTAATTGCTAAAAAAAATAGTATTAAAATTATAGATATGATTAAAATTACACACGCTTTTTGTTATTGTCACAAATCGCTTTAGTACGTGTCTAATGTAAGAATGATTTTGTGTAATTTAGGTGTATAAATCTAAAAATTAAATAGTTATGTCTTTAAAGAAGCAATTTATCAAAACAAAACCAGTTTGTAAGGTTACATTTTCTGTAGAAGCAAAAGATGCAAGTTCGGCTGCTGTAGTTGGAGATTTTAATAATTGGAATGCCGAAGAAGGAACTTTAAGCAAGTTAAAAAACGGGACTTTTAAAGCTACTTATGACTTAGTAAAAGATGCAATTTACGAGTTTAAATACGTAATCGATGGAAGCTATGTAAATGATCCTGAAGCAGATTCATACAAATGGAATGATTTTGCAGGAAGTGAAAATAGTGTTTTGGTAGTATAAAAAAATCCGCTTAAAATTAATTTTAAGCGGATTTTTTTATTTATACAGCAACACTTCCTTTTATACCTGCATGTGGTTCATAATCAACAAGTGTAAAATCGTCATAATCAAAATCAAAAATGTTTTTAATCGCAGGATTTAAAATCATTTTTGGTAATGGTTTTGGTTCGCGCGTTAGTTGTAATTCTAATTGCTCAAAATGATTGTTGTAAATGTGTGCATCTCCAAAAGTATGAATAAATTCACCTGCTTCAAGATCGCAAACCTGGGCAATCATCATTGTTAATAATGCATAAGAAGCTATATTAAACGGAACGCCTAAAAATATATCGGCGCTTCTTTGGTATAATTGACAAGATAGCTTTCCTTTTGTTTCGCCTTTTTCAAGATCAGGACTTGTAACATAAAATTGAAAAAAAGCATGACAAGGAGGCAAGGCAGCTTTGTTATTTGCTACATTTTCTTCAAATGATTTCTTTGTGTCTGGTAAAACTGATGGGTTCCAGGCCGAGATTAACATTCTTCGGCTGTTTGGATTTGTTTTTAATTCAGTAATTAATTCAGAGATCTGGTCAATTTCTTCGCTGTTCCAATTGCGCCATTGGTGACCGTAAACGGGTCCCAAATCTCCATTAGAATCTGCCCAGGCATCCCAGATTTTCACCCCGTTTTCTTGTAAATATTTAATATTGGTATCACCTTTTAAAAACCAAAGTAGTTCGTAAATGATAGATTTTAAGTGTAACTTTTTGGTTGTAACCATTGGGAAACCTTCACTTAAATCAAAACGCATTTGGTAACCGAAAACGCTTTTTGTTCCGGTTCCTGTTCGGTCTCCTTTTTGGTTACCGTTTTCTAAAACATGTTTTACTAAATCTAAGTATTGCTTCATAATTGGTCTAATCGTTTATTCGTTTTGTTGTTTATTCGGGTAAATGTTTAATCGATTTAACGAATAAACAAATCCACGATTAAACAATCAGAATTATCTTTTTGAAATTTCGTCTCTAATTTTCGCTGCTTTTTCATAATCTTCCTGAGAAACTGCCTGATCTAAAAGTTCATTTAGTTCTTGTAAACTATGTTTTGCATAAACATCGCCGGATTGATTGCTTTCTTCTTCATGCCCGAAAGTTTCCGGATTCGAAAGTACATCATCTATTTCCTGAGAACCCTGATCTGTTTCTGCAGTATTTGATTTTAAATAAATACCCGCTTTGTCTAAGATATTTTTATAAGTGAAAATCGGTGCATTGAAACGTAATGCCAATGCAATAGCATCAGATGTTCTGGCATCGATGATTTCTTCGATTTTATCTCTTTCGCAAATTAAGCTTGAATAAAAAACGCCATCAACCAGTTTATGGATGATTACTTGTTTTACAACAATGTCAAATCTTTCAGCAAAGTTTTTGAACAAATCGTGTGTTAACGGGCGAGGAGGTTTTATCTCTTTTTCTAAGGCAATAGCGATCGATTGGGCTTCAAAAGCTCCAATAACAATAGGTAGTTTTCTTTCACCATCAACTTCATTCAAAATTAAGGCATAAGCGCCATTTTGAGTTTGACTGTATGAAATTCCTTTTATGGACAATTTTACTAGACTCATATATGTGGGTAAAAAAGGGCACTTAATGCCACATTTTAATACTTTTTTTGATTGGAAAATAAAGGTGCAATTTTAATCAAAAAATATGGAACAAAAAAGCTACCTAAAACAAAGATACGATTATCTTGTTTTTAGGCAGCTATATTTTTATAGAGAATTTTAAATTAAGAATGCTGTGCTTTAAACGCTTTTAATTTCTCTGTTAACTTAGGGACAATTTCAAAAGCATCTCCAACAATACCATAATCCGCTACTTTAAAGAAAGGTGCTTCGGGATCGCTATTGATTACAACTTTTACTTTAGATGAGTTAATACCCGCAATATGCTGGATAGCTCCGGAAATTCCTATTGCAATATATAAATTTGTTGCAACCGGTTTTCCTGTTTGACCAACGTGTTCGCTGTGAGGTCTCCATCCTAAATCAGAAACTGGTTTAGAACATGCGGTTGCAGCGCCTAAAACAGCGGCTAAATCTTCAACTAATCCCCAGTTTTCAGGACCTTTCAATCCACGTCCGCCAGAAACTACGATATCAGCATCAGCAATAGATACTTTTCCAGATACTTTTTCTACAGATTCTACTTTTACTCCAAAGTCATTATCTCCAATTGTTGGATTAAAATCTTCTACAGATGCAGATCCTGCACTTTCGAAAATTCCGTAAGAGTTTTTAGCAAGGCCAAGAACTTTTACATCTGTACTAATTTCGGTAATATTAAAAGCTTTGTTTGAGAAAGCATTTCTTTTTACCTGAAAAGGAGAAGTACTTACCGGTAATCCAACAACATTTGAAGCGAAACCAGCATTTAAAGCTACTGCAACCAATGATGATAAATAAATACTGTCTGTAGTCGAAGAAAGTAAAACAACTTTTGTTCCTTCTTTTTCAGCAGCCTGTTTTATAACATCGGCGTAAGCTTTAGCTGTAAAACCTGCTAATTTATCGTTTGTAACTTTTAGTACTTTATCAACTCCGTATTTAGATAATTCGCTTACATCTGTAATGTTTACAGTTAAAGCGGTAACGGTTGTTCCTAAAGTTTCTGCCACTTTTTTAGCGTAAGAAGCTAATTCAAAAGCAACTTTTTTAAATTTTCCTTCTGCAGATTCTGCATATATTAATATTGACATGATTTTTTTAGATTTTAGATTTTAGATTTCAGATTCTTTGAAAATGAAACCTAAAAAGATTATTGATTTTAGATTTGAAGTGAATCAAATGTTTAATTTAGATTTTAACCTTGCGCAAAGCAATCTAAAATCTAAACGCTACAACCTTAAATCACTTTAGCCTCGTTGTGTAATAGATTAACTAACTCATCCAAGTTATCTGCAGAAATTAATTTTACAGCTGATTTTGGAGCTGGTTTTTCAAATTTTACCGCTTTTGTATTTACAGGAGCGTCAACTGGCTCTAGAATAGTAAGTGCTTTTGTTCTTGCCGTCATAATTCCTCTCATGTTCGGAATACGTAAATCTTTTTCTTCAACAAGACCTTTTTGTCCACCAATAATAAGAGGTAAAGTAGTGCTTACAGTTTCTTTTCCACCATCGATTTCACGAACTGCTTTTACATTGTTTCCATCAACAGTTAAAGAAGTACAAGAGTTTAAAAAGTTAGAACCTAAAATTCCTGCAATCATTCCGGGAACCATCCCGCCATTGTAATCTAAAGATTCTTTTCCTGCAATTACAAGATCATAACCTCCATTTTTAATTACTTCTGCCAGTTGTTTTGCAACAAAAAAACCATCAGTTGGATTTGCGTTTACACGAATAGCTTCGTTTGCACCAATTGCCAAAGCTTTACGCAAAGTTGGTTCAGTATCAGGACCTCCAACATTCACTACAGTAACGTTAGCACCTTGTTGTTCCTGAAACCAAATAGCACGCGTTAGACCAAACTCGTCATTAGGATTAATTACATATTGTACACCATTGGTATCAAATTCTGAGTCACCATTGGAGAAGTTAATTTTTGAAGTAGTATCAGGCACATGGCTGATGCAAACTAGTATTTTCATAAGTATATATTTTGAATTTATAATATGCTTTTACAAATTTAGAATTTAATTTGGAATAATTATACTATGCATGCATAATATTTTTGAAAACTATTACGATTTCGCAGAAAGGTAGAAATGAAGCTTAAAATAAATTTTTTAAGCTTATGAATTGAAAGATGAAGGAATTATATAATAAAGTTAATCCCTGATTTTTAAAGAAACAATTCGAAAACCGATTTTAGGTTGTCAACCTCTATTTTATAAGACAAAAACACAAGTTGCTGACTTATAGTAATTTGTCGGCTATTTGCTTCTCTTTATAACGCAATCATATTTTAAAAACATCAATATAAATATTTCTTTTTTAAGAATTAACTATCCCAATACATCTTACTAAAAATATATTTGTAAGAAAATATATCAATTTTATTTTGAAAAGTCGAATATTTAACTTAAAATTGTAGGAAATTTATGTTAAATATTTATTTACAAATAAAGCATAAAAATAACTTAGTCACTAATAATCAGAATACAAGCATAATGGTAAGAGTAAGAAGTATAATTTGGAGTTTTGTTTTGGTTATTAATTTTATAGGTTATAGTCAATCTCCTGGTGGAGTTCCGGGATCACAGGTTTGGTTTAAAACGAATCAATTGCCAAATGGCTATTTCAACTGGCAGGATTTTAGCGGCAATGGAGTTAAGTTTAATGATTGGAATTCTACTAAGGAATATACTTATACCAATCGTAATTTTAATTTTAACACCGGGCTTTATATGAATGGCTGGAGCAGTGAGTTTTTCTTAAATCAAACCAACTTACAGCAAGCTACAATAATTGGAATTTTCGGTTTTGTAACCACCAATTTTAACTACGAGACTACTATATTCGGAGTTAAAGGCCGACCAAATGAAAGCACATTAATTACCAATGATAAAATAGTAGACAGTGCTGAAAGAGGCAGTGAAATTTTGGATTATGGGGAAGCAAATGGAGAAGATTTGTACCGTAAACAGGACAACAGCGAAGGATCAGAAGCCAAATTCAGAGAACGTTCCTTAAAAATTGTTTCGTATTATCAATATCAGCAGCCTAATATTTCGGTTTGGGGAGAAGATCAAAATTCAAGTATAACTCTTGGGAATGTTCATATTAATGAGCCCAATGGTTTTTCAACCTATACCATGAAAAATTTCTATAATAATCTGTATGGTTATCTGCCTGAATTATTTGTCTACAGCCGTATTTTAACACTACTTGAACGCCGAAAAGCCGAAACTTATCTGGCTGTAAAATATGGTGTGAGCTTAACTAATTCTTATATAGCGAGTGACGATAAATTAATTTGGGATTATAGTGCAAACACAGCCTACAACAACCGTATTACCGGAATTATGCGTGATGATGCCAGTGGTTTGAATCAGCCTTTTTCTACTACAAGTTACGAAGAAGGACCTTATTATTCCGATTCGTATGATTCTTATCAGGATCCTGCTTATAGAGACCAGTCTACACGTTACCGTTTATTGGCAATGGGGCAGATGCCCGCAAATGAATTGGCAGATAAGAATGCCGCTTTATGGGGGGACGACAATGGTATTTTAGCCACTAAAGATGCCGGTGGTATTGCAGGGATAAAACGAATGGCAAGAACATGGAAACTTGTTACGAACATTCCGAACCCAACAGCAGAACAAAAGAAATTACTTTTTAACAGTAAAGGATTTGAGGTAGATTCGAATTTAGGTAAAAGTACATTTACTAGTGATTATGCATATGTGGAAGGAATAAGTGTCACAAAAACGCCTACGCAGAAAAAAAATGGTTATCTGGAGTTTAAAACAGTAGCAAAAGGAAGTGACGTAACAGTAAAATTTGGAGCGCAGAACGGGCTTGCTGGACCAATGGATTATGGTATAAAAATGGATGCAAACGGATCCATTTATGCAATCGAAAACACCAAACAACCCGTTTATTTAGGGGTAATAATACCTAATTATCATAAAACTACGATAGAGAAAAAAGGAAATCAGGTTTTTATAAATATCTATGATCCCAACGGTGTAAAATCAATCACAACAAGAATCCTGACTGTTTTGCCTGCAGATCTCGATAAGGATTTTTATGGCGTTGTATCGTCAGTAAATAAAACGGTAGATTTTTCTCTGACAGTACTTCATGGTGGGTTTATAGCAACAGGATCAAGAGTAGAACTTTCTTATGATAGTTCAAGAGCGGCAGAATTTGCAAACTATACAGACAGGAGTTACCTGATTATAGACCGTTCCGGTACTGGAGAATTTGGAGTTGATAATGTAGAATACCTACCCATTAGTGAGATCGATAATACCCGAAAAAAAATAATTTTCAACAATGTACTATGGGATACAGATGGTAATGGCAAGGATGTTTTTTCTTTTGGATATAAAGATAAAGCCGTAAAATTAATTGCCGTTGAGGAAGCCATACCGCCTACTTGTGTTGATGGAGTCTTACAACAAGACGGAAAAATCAATATTGAAGTAAAAGAAGGTTTTCCGGCATATAAATACACTTTGAATAAAACAGGAACTTCTACGGTTTTGCAAACTGGGACTTTTAATGAACCTAAAAAAACGTTGACCAATCTGGAAGCAGGCAACTATGATTTGACTTTGGAAATGGTAGGGACCAATTTTGAAAGAAGTGGAGGTAGCTCTTTTGCCATGGTAGCCTCAGTAACAAACACAAGCTTAATCACATCAGGAAATGGAAGTTTGGAATGGACGGTATCTGATATTTTTGATTATGTATATGAGGATAAATATATAGGTTTTATCGATCAAAAAACAATCCTCACCCGAGATGCTTTAAGTTATGGAGTGCACATAGAAGTAGGAGGTCGGCTATCTTTCTTTAGCAGAGGAGGTACATATAACGTTGTTTTAGCAACATTAAGTAAAGGCGACAGAATAAAATTGGAAATGCAGAACGATATTCTAAAATGCTCGGTTAATGGCAGTCTCGTAGGAACTACAAATCTGTATCAATCAGAGGTGGGAAAACCTTATTTTGGATTTATAGGTTTTGAAGGAACAAGTAATGGTATTTATAATTTAACTCATACCGGTTTTGTAAACAGTTCCACCAAACTTGGATGGTCAACGGCAACCTACTTAACCATAACAGAAGGTGATGGTATAGCCAGCAAAGTAGTGCAAAAAATAGAGATTAAAGCTCCTGAATGTAAAGAAATTCTACCGCCTGTAACACCACCTGTAACAGATAATCTTGTCGTAGCTCCGGTACCTTCAAAAGCAGGGGCAAATTTCAATATTTATGTAAAATTAAATAATCCTTCAGAGATGATGGTATTGATATTTAATACAGCAGGGACATTAATAACGCAGCTTCGAAATCCGGAACTTCAAAAAACAGGCACGTTTACTACCAGTATTCCCACATCAGGAATTTATATCATAAAGGTATTGACAACTGAGGGTGAATTCTCTAAATCAATCATTATACAGTAGTAGTAATTAAAAATGACGGCTTTTTTTTAAAACCTCAGGGCTACAGATCAAAAAATAATTATCCATACCAATTCAGGAAAATCAATACCAATAATGGAAAACAAAGAAAATATAAAATCAAACCTGCAAAGAATTACTTCGAGTATATTGGCTGTCATAATCTTTGGGCAAAGCGCACTTGCCTATAATTTTAGTACTGCCAAAACGGTATCTTTTAATACAGCATCGGGAGCAAATACTCAAAATAACACACAGAAGCATGCGGCAGTATTGCCAAATTTGAAAGCAGCGGATAGTAACAGCGAGAAAAAAACGACGGAAAATCTGCCTGATGAAAACAAACAGCTTATAATTCCTGCGACCGAAAATGGAGGAGTTATCGGGTTGTATGCAGGTAAACTTCTGGATAATCCTGCAGATAATGTATTCCATTTTTTACTTAAGGAAAAACTCAATTCAGGAGATCGTGTTAAACTTGTTTACGAACTGCAAGGGATTTCCGACTATCATGGGGCAGCAATTAGTATCAACGACGAATTTTCAAGAGGAGGAAACTGGGTGCGGAAAAGTGACCAGTGGAGCACGCAGGAACAATATATTAGTGCAGGAAGTCTGCAACAGGGAGATAATACTCTTTTATTTTCATTACCCGAAAATGCAGCCTATGGTTATCAGGTTCGTAACCTTGCGTTGGTGATCGAAAAAGGGAAATCAAAATCACTTCAATTAGACAATCTTACTGCTTTAAGTTATAATGGACAAGGATATATAAGTGGTTTTGTAGATGGATTGACATCAGACAGCAAGATTAGTATTGAAGGAAAAGAAATTCCCCATCAAAACGGATTTTTTGAGTATGTTATGCCAGCGCAAAACAATTCAAAAGCAACTGTAAACATTACTGCAGCCGGACAAACTTTACAGCAAAATATTGTGATGAAACCGGTTTCGGTAACACATCAGGAACCTTTATTGAATGTTCTTTCAGGAAGTTCTAAAACATTTGTAAAAAGACAAAAAATGACATTGTCTATTGGCGCTGCCAGTATTGAAGTAGATAAAACCGCCTTGTTAGAAAATAAAACATTAAGCATTACACCTTTGCGCTCTATTGATTTGCCGGCATTAGATCCTTTAATGACCAATTTAACCAATGGCAGAGGATATCGTTTTTTACCACACGGAGAACATTTTGCTGATGGAGCGGTGGTAAAATTAGGATACAACAAAGAATTACTTCCTCCAGGTTATACGGAAGAAGACATTCGTACTTTCTTTTTTGATAAAAACACAGGACATTGGGAAGCATTGGAGCGTGATAGTTTAGATGTTACAAATCAAATCATCATCTCAAAGACAACTCATTTTACCGATATGATCAACGGGGTTATCAAAACACCCGAATCTCCAGACACGCAAGGTTTTGCTGCTACCATGATGAACGACATCAAGGCAGCGGACCCAACAGCAGCAATACAAGCAATACAACCGCCAACAGCAAACCAACAAGGATCTGCCAATTTAAGTTATGCTATCGAAGTACCGCCAGCACGTAATGGTATGCAGCCCAGCATAAATGTAACTTATAACAGTGATGGAAGCAGTGGCTGGCTTGGTGAAGGCTGGGACATAGAAATACCTAAAATTACGGTAGATACCCGCTGGGGAGTACCACGTTTTAGCCCTACAGAAGAAACAGAAACGTACAGCCTTAACGGTGTGATGCTGGTGCAAATGGACAACCAAAATGCAACAGTAGCGCATCGTGGTGATAAAATAGCTCGTAAAAGCGGGGAAGTGCAATTTTATCCCAGAACAGAAAGCAATTTTAGTAAAATTATAAGGAAAGGAAACAGCACTAGTGATTATACTTGGTATGTAACAGATAAAAGTGGTACTGTTTATATTTACAGAGAAGCAATTAAAGGGCAGAATGGAAATATTGCAGAATGGTATCTGGGCCAAGTGACAAATACGCACGGTGATTACATGGCATATGTTTATAGTGCAGGAAATGAAACCGTTGGTAAAGTTTTCGCAGGCTCTAAAACTTTACTTTACATAGATTATGGCCGCATTAATACAACATTATTCTCTCGTCTTCTTTTTACAAGCGGTGCTGTTAAAACAGTAAAAACCAATAGCGGACGTTATGGGTTTTTAACTTCGCAGCAAAGATTACTGACTAATATTAAAGTAATCAATTTGGGTTATAATACTGTACGAAGTTATTCCTTTATATATAAAAAAGACGACGGGGCATTCAAGAAAACCCTTTTAGAAAAAATAGTACAAAATGATGCCAGCGGTGCCAAATTTAACGAACATGTTTTTGAATATTATGATGATGTAAAGGCAGCTGAAGGTTATGTGCCTTTTAAAAATGATACCGAAAACTGGAGTACCGGAAGCGATAAAATAACCGGTAATGGTGTTATTACTAAAACAGATATTACAAGAGATGGTGTTAGTTTCAATGACAAAATATCAGCATTAGGAGGTGGAGTTTCTACCTCTGAAGGATTCTCATTGTTTGTAGGAGTAGGCCTTGATGACAAAGCTTATGCTTCTGCAAGTAATACTATTGGGGCTAACTTTTCATTTTCACCTTCACAATCAAAGGGACTATTGGCCTTGGTGGATATTAATGGCGATGGTCTTGCTGATAAAGTTTTTAATGAATCAGGACATATTTATTACCGCCCGAATATGGGTAATAATACTTTTGGAGATCGATTAGAGGTTCATGGAATCTCAACTATTTCATTTTCTAAATCAACAGCAACAAGTTATGGAGTAGTAGCAAAAATTGGAATTGGATTTACAGTAGCTACAGTAGGAACAAGTTATGAAAATAGTAAGTCTATTAATAGTGCTTATTTTCAGGACGTTAATAATGATGGGCTAGTCGATTTGGTTCGTGACGGGGTGGTATACTTCAACCATATTGTCAATCTTAACGGTAATGCAATACCAACCTTTACTACTTCAAGCTCAGATACAGCCAGCCCTATAATGGGAGGCGGAACTATAGATACCAGTGTAACAGCGGTAGATCCGGCAGAACAAGCAGAGGCAATTGCCAATTCTCCTTTACACGATGTAGTAAGGGTATGGGAAGCACCTTTTGCAGGAACAATAAAAATAGAAAGTACAGCGACGCTTATTGCGCCAACAGGCAATTATGATGAAGCCGAATATGCTTTGGCAGATGGTGTATTTGTTGGGATCCAAAAAGGATCAACACAAATTGTAACACAGCAGGCACTAACTAAAACAGCAAATTCAAAAACGCTTTCGGTTGCTTCACAGACAGTAGCCAAAGGTGAAAAAGTCTATTTCAGGGTACAATCCGGACGTACAGATTTGGCCAATGGAGCTTTTGATCAGGTCGACTGGAACCCGGTTATTACTTATACCGATGTCGCCAGAACCAATTTGCCTACAAATCCAGACGGGCAGCAGCGTTTTAGCTATAGAGCAACAGAAGGTTTTATAGTAGATAATAATACGTCTAACATAGTAATCCAGAAAGTAAATGAGCCGGGCGCAGTACAGGTAACGGGGACATTTACAAAACCCATTACTAGTGACGCCGTTACGGTTAGCCTCTTAGGGAAAAACAGTTCAGGTATATTTAATACACTTTGGTGCAAAACCTATGCCGCTACAGAAACTGCTAATGGCGTATTAACAGCAAAAACGGTGCTGCCTGCCCTTACAGAAGAGTATCAGGAAGTAAAAATTACCATAACCAGTGATACGAATGTCGCTTGGGACAAAATAAGCTGGGATGCAAAACTAACGCATTATCCTTTAGGGCAATATAGTGCGATAACTCCGGTGCCTTCAGATGTTAATTGTACAGGAGTAAATTCTGCCAATATAACCGGAACATCAGATTATGAAACAGTACCTTTTAAAGACTACGGCCTTTTTGGCACTCACTTAATAGAAGGACAATTGTACACAGCAGCAGCTGCAGGAACACTTACTTTGACACCGGCATTAACAGCAGTCAATACTAACGGAATTGCTTATAAAGTAACCTTATCTGCGAAAACAAGTACAGGAGTTTTATTAGGCAAGAAAAACTACACTATGCTAAATGGCGCACTTACAGCTGCAACACCATTAGCAGTAACCGCAGCGGCAGGTGACAAAATCTGGATAGAATATACCGTATCTGATCGCACAGCTTTAGGAAATAGCGCAACAGCTGTAACGAAAGTAACTGTAAACGGAACTTCAATTACAGCAGCAGTATTTGCTCCGGTTTTATCTGATACCGAGAAATTTGGACCTATGCAACGCCATTGGGGACAATTTATATACAATGCGATGGATGGGCGTTACAACCAGCCTATAAACGAAAGTAAACTCGTATTGCCGGATTCTGACAAAGCAGAAACAGACCCTCGAAAAATGATTTTCACTATTATGACTCCAGATGTAACAACTAAAAAATATTGGTCGGGAGCAGATAATTTAACTTATATTAATGGGGCAATAGTATCAAGTTCACGTTTGGGGGAAGATAATATAGTATTGAAAAATCCATTAGAAGGCCTGGCTGTCGGAAATCTAAATACAAACAATCAATATTGTACAGAGGGTTCAACGGCATTTGGAATTAATAAAATAACAAAAGCAAAAAGTGAAGCACGACAAATCGGGGCCGGTGCTTTTACAGTGAGTGAAGCAGATGGAAACTCTGAAGTCGTATCAGACTACCAGGACATGAACGGTGATGGTTTTCCGGATATTATTACCAAAGCAAATATCCAGATGACAAATAGTAAAGGTGGTTTTGACGGAGAAAATATAACTATTAGTGGATTACACAGCAGTAGTTCTCAGTCTTATAGTATATCAGCAGGAGGTGGAGCAATGCATGCATCTTCAATAGCAACTGCACAAGGAGTTTATAATAAAGCGGCAAAAGCTCTTGCCGGGGAAAATAAAGGAGGGTCATGTGAAGCGGTAGAAAAAGCAGAAAAGACAGTTGCTAATGCAAAAGCCGCTTTAGATAAGGCCAAAGAGGAATCGTCTGCAGTTACCGTAAACGGTGGAATAAGTTATAATAAAGAAGAAACAGTTCAATCCTGGACGGATCTTAATGGTGATGGATTGCCTGATAAGATACTAAGTAACAAAAAAGTACAGCTTAATTTAGGATATGGTTTTACAGAACCAATAGATTATGGACTGGAAGATGTTACAAAAGGAGAATCGATATTTCCTAGTATAGGAATGGGAGTAGATTTGGGATCTTCATCGATCAGTGCAGGTTATGGAATTACCAAAACAATTACATGGACTGATTTTAGTTTGCAGGATGTAAATGGTGATGGACTGGTAGATCAGGTGTTTAAGAATAATTTAGTTCGTTTGAATTTAGGAGATCGTTACAGCGCGCCAATGTCATGGAATGGTTTAGGAGTTTTGGGACAGGTTTCTTCAACTGGAGAGTCCCTTAATACAGCGTTTACTGCTGCAGTACCAATACCTATTGTTCAAATTAAAATAGCAGTTAATCCAGGAGTAAGTGCAGGAATTTCAAGCAACCGTGTAGAAACAATGTTGCAAGACATCGACGGTGACGGTTTTCCTGATTATCTGACCTCTACGACAGATGATGCAATGGGCGTAAAACGCTCTACCATTGCGCGCACCAATAAGTTAAAATCAGTTCACACGCCGCTTGGAGGTGAGTTTATTGTAGACTATAGTCGAAGTACCCCAACATACGACCACCCGGGAGGGAAATGGGTAATGCAAAGTGTACTTGTAAAAGACGGAATCGCCAACGATGGTCCTGACATGAAAACACAGTTCGCCTATGCGAAAGGAAAATACGAACGTCACGAAAGAAGTTTTCTTGGTTTTGGAGAAGTAAAAACCCAAAGTATCGATACAGAGAACGGCGATAAAGTATACAGAACACTAACACAAAATTACGATGTGTCTGATTATTATAATGCAGGGCATTTATTAAGTTCCGTTTTAGAAAGTAACGAGGGTGTAAATAGTACTTCAAATTCAGGAGTAAAATATACCCAAAGTAGTCAGGATTATTATACATATGGAGTAAAAGCAACAGGAGATAAATATGATTTTACACCAGGAACTAAAATATGTTCAGACAGGGGTGTGAGTTTTAATCCCGTTAAAAACACGACTTCTTTTGCTTATGAAGGAGGCACAACACCACTTAAATTAAGTGAAATAAATAACGAGTACTATGTAGGGTCAGGTGATTTTGGTGATTTGAAGAGTTACAGTTATAAAGACAACAGTACTGGAAATTATAAAATCGAGATTGGTTATGCTAATAATTTGACCAAGCATATTATAGGATTGCCAACGAGCAGCAAAGTCACGATGGCCAATCTGGCTGTACACGAGATAAAAGCCGTTTACGACATGAATTATGACAATCATTTAACGCAGGTAAGCCAGAAGCTCAATGATAGCCAATGGGCTGTTACCGACATACAATATGATAAATACGGAAATATAACTCAAAAAACACTCCCGGAAAATTATAAGAAACAGCGTTTGGTTTATAAATACCGCTATGACAATATATATAATATGTATCTGGAAGAAATTGTAGATAATTTTGAATTTCGCACCTACTTCAGGAATTATGATATGCAATATGGGATCGCACTGGAAACAGAGGATTTTAACGGATATGTAATGAAAAAAGAAATAGACGAATTCGGGCGTTTGACCAAAGTACAAGGACCAAAAGAAGCAGCAACTGGACAGCCATACACTATAATGATGGATTATTTTCCAACTACAGTGGTCTCAAACGGAAATATCACCAGAACTGCTTATGCGAGAACCAAACATTTTGATGCCCAGCATCCAAATGATCCTATCGAAACCGTAACCTTTGTTGATGGATTAGGAAGGCCAATTCAGGTTAAGAAAGATGCGGCCATTACAAATAATACAACACCTGATCAACAAAGTGATGTAATGGTGGTTTCAGGACGTGCGAAGTTTGATGCTTTTGGCCGTGCCAAAGAAGCCTACTATCCACAGACAGCACCTTTGGGCGATTGGAATAAATTTATGGATAGTTATGATTCGACTGCGCCGACCAAAACAACGTATGATATTTTGGACAGACCAATTACAATGACTTTGCCCGATGGTGCAGCAACTAAAATGGCTTATACCATAGAAAGTAATTTACTTAAAACAGAAGTTACAGATGCATTAAACAATACCAATGCAAGTTTTGCCAACGGTTCAGGACTGACCATGAAAACTCTTGATGCCAACAATGTGGCTACACAGTTTGGTTATGACGGAATAGGAAGAAATATTACCGTGACAGATGCGCAGGGACAACAAACAGTAAGCACTTATGATTTAGCCGACAGACGTATACAAGTTATTCAGCCAGACGCCGGAAAAAGTACTTTTAAATTTGATCCTTTAGGGAATTTACTCGAAAGACAAACCGCGAATCTGGAAGCCAAAAGCAAAAAGATTACGTATGAATATGATTTTAACCGATTGACGAATATTAATTATCCGGAACATCCTGAAAATAATGTACGTTATGTTTTTGGGTCTAGAAACGAGAGCCAAAACCGTAGAGGAAAATTAATTTTAATGGAAGACGTTACAGGCGCACAAGAATTCTCATACGGTGTAATGGGCGAGATCGAAAGTATTCGTAGAACCGTAATTGTACCTAATCAAGCCATTGCGACCTATGTTACAAGCTGGAAATATGACAGCTGGAACCGTTTGCAGGAAATGATTTATCCCGATCAGGAGAAAATTAGTTATACCTACAATTCAGGAGGATTATTGCAGGCAGTGGCAGGCAAAAAAGCCTACAGCTACAATTATGTAAACAAAATAGGCTACGACAAGTTCGAACAAAGAAGTTATTTAAAATACTGTAACGGAACCGAAACCAAGTACAATTACGAGCCACTGAGAAGAAGACTAGATAATATGACCGTAGCTTCAGGAACAGGATATCAAGGTACCAATACGCCAAGAATGTTCATGAACAACAAGTACCAGTACGACAAAGTAAGCAATGTACTGAATGTGACCAATAGCGCTGCAGGTGTAACAGCCAAAATGGGCGGAATGATGGCACACAATTACAGTTACGATAATTTGTACCAGTTAACCGGTGCGAGTGGAGTGTACACAGGATCTGACCAAAAAACGGCCAATTACAACCTGACAATGAAATATGATGATCTGCACAATATCGTGAGCAAAACACAAAACGTAGCACAGAACAAAGTAAGTGATCCGGGAGCATTGAAAGCAGGTTATGTAATGAATTACAATTACAACAGTAATAATAAACACCAGCTCGATAATGTAAACGAAACAGAATACAGAACTAAAAATACAGACCCAAAATTAGACAAGCAAAAAAACAACAAGTATGTTTATGATGCTAACGGAAACATGATTTACGTGAATACCGAGGAAGTAAAAGCTGACGGAAAAGTAGCTGAAAAAGCATTTGAGAAAAAAATGCTTTGGGATGAAGAAAATCGTTTGGGAGCAGTAAGTATAAACGGTTATGTTTCATCTTACAGTTATGATGCAGGAGGTGAACGTATAACGAAAATGTCCGGTGGCGGACAAGGTATTTTTGTAAACTCTGCTTTTTCTGGAGGAAAAACTTCAACAAGTGATTTTACGCTTTATGTAAACCCTTATTTGGTGGCTCAGAATGGCGGAAGATACACTAAACACATTTATATAGGCTCACAGCGTATTGTAAGTAAGATTGGAGATTTTGATAGTTACGGAGCAGATCCGCGACGTGTAGAAAAAGCAGGGGAATCATTCTCTGGTGTAAAAGTAGATTATGACACTAAATACAAAAAATCTTTACAGACAGTTAAAGCAAATTATGCTTCGCTTGACGTTCCTTACTATGGTTTGGATAATAATGATTATGTTAATGGTTTAGGATTTTGTTGTAATCCTAGTTCTACTGGAGGAGAAACTGCAAAGGGTACAGCCAAGATGGCTAAAAATGATAATGCAGAATTACAACAATTCTATTACCATCCGGATCATTTAGGAAGTTCTTCGTATATTAGCAACTTAGATGGAGAGGTTGTTCAGCATGTAGAGTACGTGCCTTTCGGGGAAGTTTTCTTGGAAGAGAAGAATGCTAAGTGGAATACGCCGTATCTTTTCAATGCTAAAGAGCTTGATAAAGAAACGGGAATGTACTACTATGGTGCAAGATATTATGATCCTAAGTATAGCATCTGGGATTCTGTTGATCCGCTTGCTGTTTATAATCCAGTAATGGAAGAAGAGTTTTATTATGATGGAGATCATAACAGAGGGGCTTTTAACAGTAAAAACTTAAATACTTACGGATATTGCTACCAGAACCCTGTTGTATTAATTGATCCAAACGGGAAGCAGATTTATTATATGACTCCTCCAACGGAGCGACTTTCCGGAGCACAAGTTTCAACAACTATTGATTTCATGCCTGTAGTTGGAGACGCTAAAGGTTTTATAGAAGGTATTATTGGTTATGATTCTGCTGGAAATGAATTAAACGGATGGGATAGAGCTTTAGGAATGGTGTTCCTATCTGAACTCAGAGGTGCAAAAAACATTGTTAAAGCGGTTGATAAGGCTGGTGATGTCAATAAAATGACCAAGCTGAAAAAAACTGCGGTGACAGGGCAAGAGGCTCATAGACAAATTCAAGCGGAATTAAAAGCTCTTGATAATGCTACAGATATTGAGAAAAAAGTTCCATTAAAAGGAAGGAATGTTCGTAAAGACGCTGTTAAATCTGATGGGACTGCGGTAATTATTAAACCTAATACGCCATCAGGTCAAAAATCAGCTAAGACAAGAGACAACTTAATGAAAAAGAACGGACATAAAACAGAGAAGATATTTTACGATCCTAATAATCCAGCTTACCAACCAGGTTCACCCACTTATATTGGTCCAAAAAATAAAGATTAAATGAAGTTATCTAAAGCAAAATTAATAAAATTGGTAAAACCTAAATTGGAAGTTTTAGGTTTTACCGAATTTAAAGATACAAAAAGTGGTTTTCAAGGATTATTTATTAAAAAAATTAGCCAAAATTTATATTTAACTTTTGGGCTAACAATTCATAGATATTATGATAGTGCTTTTACGGGAGATTTTTATTTATCAAAAAGCACTATAATTGGTGCCACATGGGGAGATATACCAAACGAAAGTTATAAGAGACCCGGGCATTTTTTAACCGAGGAAGAGCGATCTATTTATCCTGAAGACAATATAAATGTTAAAGGTTCTCGTGATATTTGGTGGGATGGCAGTGATGAAAAATCAGTTTTAGATTTTTTAAGGGTGATAGAATTAACAGAGCCTAGATTTATTAATCAGCCCGAATTATTAGAAAAGATAGAACAGAGCGAGGAAATCAAAATACTTGTAAATCACGCAGAAGCTGTAAAAAAGCTAGTGGTTACAAACCAAACAGATGGTTTGTATTCTTTTCAACCTTCTAAAGAAGTAGACGGTATACCTTTTGTTTGGTTTAAAGCTTCAGAGAAAGTATTAAAAGAAAGTAAGGAAATTTTAAATGCTTATACTGTAATAAGGTTAGCCGCAGATGCATACAGACAATATGTTTTAGAAAATGGAAAAGATAATTGATTTGAATAGGAATAAAAGAGAAACCTCGCCAATTGGCGAGGTTTTTTTTATGTCTTGTTTCGACCTTAATCTATTATAAATAAAACTTTAAGAGCCTTTTTCGGCATTGCTTTTATAATAAGTTTGAGAAACCAATTAGAATGAAAAGCCAAAGAATCGTTTCTAAACTTAAAGATTTCGACAGTTACGGAGCAGATCCGCGACGTGTAGAGAAAGCAGGAGAATCATTCTCTGGTGTAAAAGTAGATTATGACACTAAATACAAAAAATCTTTACAGACAGTTAAAGCAAATTATGCTTCGCTAGACGTTCCATATTATGGTTTGGATAATAATGATTATGTAAACGGTTTAGGGTTTTGTTGTAATCCTAGTTCTACTGGAGGAGAATCCGCAAAGAGTACAGCCAAGATGGCTAAAAATGATAATGCCGAATTGCAGCAATTTTACTATCACCCTGATCATTTAGGAAGTTCTTCGTATATTAGCAACTTAGATGGTGAAGTTGTTCAACATATCGAATACGTGCCTTTCGGGGAAGTTTTCTTGGAGGAAAGAAATGCTAAGTGGAATACACCGTATTTGTTTAACGGTAAAGAGTTAGATCGCGAAACTGGTTTATACTACTACGGTGCTAGATATTATGATCCTAAGACTTCTATCTGGGCTTCTGTTGATCCACTTGCTGTTTATAATCCTGTAATGGAAACAGAATTCTATTATGATGGAGACCATAATGGCGGTGCTTTCAATAATAAGAACTTAAATACTTATGGTTATTGCTACCAGAATCCTGTTGCTTTAATTGATCCAAACGGGAAGCAGATTTATTTTATGACTCCGCCAACGGAGAGAATAAGTGCAACTCAGGCTTCAATGTCAATAGATTTTATTCCTGTAGTTGGAGATGCTAAAGGTATAATTGAAGCAATTATTGGTTATGATTTTGTTGGGAATAAATTATCAGGAAATGATAGATTTTTGTCAATATTACTGATGTCTGAGCTGAAAGATGCTAAAAATACGATTAAAGTTATTAAGGATGTTGGAAAGGTAGAAAAAGCTACAATTAATATAACGGTAGAGGAAAGTAATAAAATTGATAGAAAATTATTGAATAGTCCTAAAAAACCTGGAAATGCTCCAACATTTAAAAAAAGATGGGACGTCAGTTGAAATTCATCATGATGGGCAAAAAGCAGAAGGACCTTTTATAGAAATGCATAAAAATGATCATAGAGTCGGAGAAAATTATGCTAAAAATCATCCGTCTGGACAGAAACCTCTTACTAAAGAAGAGAGGGTAAAGTTTGAAAGTGCTAGGAAAAAATATTGGATACAACAATACCCAAAAAAAGATTAAATGGATACAAGTATAAAATGTGAAAAATTATTAAATGAATTGTATAAATTTTCGAATGAAGTACTAATATTAGGAATTCCCATAAAAGATAATCGTTTAGAAATTTTTGAAAAAAAAATTGGGTATATTTTGCCTGATGATTTTAAATACATTCTGAAAAAACATAATAAAATTTCTCTATTTGGTGTAGAATTGATTGGATATGATGATGAATTTCAAAATTCGTCTTTAGATAAAGTATATGAGTTCGAGCATTTTGAAGTTTCTAATAAAATGCCTTCGCAATTTGTACCCTTTTCCCCTGACGGGAGAGGAAATCATTATTGTTTGGATTTGTCAAAATACATTGACGGTTTCACTCCAGTAGTATTTTGGCAATGGGATTGTATTTATGAAAACTTTGAGGATGTTGAAGTTTGTAATAGTAGTTTTGTTGATTGGATGCAAGAAGTAATGATAGAATGGAGTTTAGAGGAGTTTAATTATGATGGTTCTGAAAAGTGATTTAAACGCCCCGCTCCCGCAAGAATCCTTTCGTGTGGCTCAAAGAGCATCAACAAAGAATAAAAGAAAAAACTCCAGGTATATGGGGTAGAACATACAGCGGAAAATGGCTTTTAGAAAAAGGAGGGGGAAGCAGTCCAAGTGATGCAGATTTAAGAAATGCTTCAAAAGCTAAATTAGGGAATTTAATCTGGAATAGATTTGGTATCTCCCATTACAATTCAGATGGGATAATTGACAAGCCCTCATATTCAAATGGCTTGATAAGAAATTATTATGACAATAATTCTGTTCTTGATTTAAATTATATCCAAAACACATTAAAATGGAAAAAAAGTTTTTCAACATCGCCATCTCACTAATTGTTTTTCTGCTATTTACTAATTGTGAAAAGAAAAGTAACTTAGAAGAATCAGTTTATTTTATTGAGAATATCAAGCAAATAGAAGATTCTATTGTTAAACTAAAAACATACAGTGCAAAATTAGTTATTTGCTCATTGAGAAAAACTCCTCATCATGCTATAATCACTTTAGCTATATACGATACGCCATATCTAGTAGAAACGGGTTATAAGTATAGAAAGATTCAAGGAGTTCATGTTTTGTTTTTAGATCCTAATGAAAAGCTGACTAATCGAGAAATTCCAAAAGAACTTCTAAAAAAAAATATTATAAAATTTGATGGGCAATCATATAATTTTGACCCGCCTTATTATGAATTCATTTTTTGTGAAAATGATTTTAGTTCAATTAAATGTTTTGATAATATTATGATAGATGATATTATGCAAGAACATAGAAAAAAAAGAAAAGCATTTAGTGAAGATATGTTGGGTGAGAAATGTAATTAGCCGTGCTTTCCCTAGCTCTGCAAAGAGTTCTAACGACAAAGCTGTTCGCTGTGTGAAGTCTCGCGACTTCGCACCGGCAAAGAAAATCGACAAAGAATAAAAGAACTAAACTTCGCCAATTGGCGAGGTTTTTTTATGTCTTGTCTCGACCTTAATCTATTATAAATAAAACTGTAAGAGCCTTTTTCGGCATTGTTTTTATAATAAGTTTGAAAAAACTAATTAGAATGAAAAGCCAAAGAATAGTTTCTAAACTTAGAGATTTTGACAGCTATGGTGCAGACCCTCGAAGAGTTGAAAAAGCAGGAGAATCATTCTCTGGTGTAAAAGTAGATTACGATACGAAGTATAAAAAATCTTTACAGACAGTTAAAGCAAATTATGCTTCGCTTGACGTTCCTTACTATGGTTTGGATAATAATGATTATGTTAATGGTTTGGGATTTTGCTGATTAAATGTCGCTTCATCTTTTAAATAAAGTTGGTCTAAATATTAGACACTCTTTGGTAATTCCTGCATCTCTCACTAATCCATCATTTTAAATGAAAAATATTTTTTTTAAAGCACTAATAATAAGCTTTTTTTACGTACTATTGGGAACTATCACTGTTATGGTGAGTTTTCCGGATTATTCAATAATGGGTTTTGACTATAATAGTCCTTTGTGGTTACCTCTTGTAATATTAACTATTCCAGTAAATATTCTATTATTTGGCTTAGTAATAGTTGATATTTCCTTTATAGCTATTTTTATCCTACAATCAATAGTGTTTTTGATAACTTGGCGAGTAGTTTATAAACTTCTAAATTTTATGAATCAGAGAAAGTACCCGAAAAGATCCTAACCCTGTTCTGCGAAGAGTTCTGCTGAAATGCTCTGCGAATGTCTTTGACTTCGCACCCGCAAAGAAAATCGACAAAGAATAAAAGAAGAAACCTCGCCAATTGGCGGGTTTTTTTATGTTTTGGAATTTCCAGACAAGGAAATCAACTCTTCATTTTTTTTGAAGAATGCTCCGCTGATAGTTGTAATTGAAAAAAGCAAAATATTCCTCCTTTTTCCATCTCCCGAATAAATAATATTGTCGTGAATTACATGTCACAGCATATTTAAAATACTCTGCTGTAATTTGTAAAAACTAATAAAAACAAATAGTTCAGCAGGGTGATTTTTGGTGTCCTATTTTATTTTAAAGCCTATAAATAACTTGCAAACACTGGGGATTTTTAAAAGGCGTCTTTTTTTAGTGTGTAAAACCCTTATAGGTGAACAAAAAAAATCTAAAAAAAAATCAACTTTTTTAGAAAACGGGAATATTTATATATAAAGGAATATATTATGGAAACAATTGCATGGTTAAGCTGGTCACTGGTTCTAGTAGCAATGTTATGGGTGATGTCTAATGAAAAGATAAAAGTAATTTTTGGAGAGTTTAGAAAAATACTTCAAATACTGCCAATATCAAAAATTGCGCAGGCAATTATCAATTACTACAAAAATAAAGGAGGAAAGTAAATAAGTTTTCAATTGGAAAATAAAAAAAATATAAGCGAAACAACCAACGTTACATCGATTTCGTAAATATCACAATAAAGTTTAAAAAGTTAAAACCTAAATATAGAAAGAACTTCGAGTGATTTTAAATTCAATTTATGCTTTTAAGTTATTTAAAATATTTATTTTTGCTCTTCAGAAAATTCAACATACAATATAAATATGAGAACAATACAATTTAGAGAGGCCATTTGTGAAGCGATGAGCGAAGAAATGCGTCACGATGAATCCATATATTTAATGGGCGAAGAAGTTGCAGAATATAACGGAGCATATAAAGCTTCAAAAGGAATGCTTGCTGAGTTTGGCGAAAAAAGAGTAATCGATACTCCAATTGCTGAGCTTGGTTTTACAGGAATTGCAGTAGGATCAGCTATGAACGGTTGTCGTCCTATTGTTGAATATATGACTTTCAACTTCTGTTTAGTAGGTATTGATCAAATTATAAATAACGCTGCTAAAATGCGTCAAATGACAGGGGGACAATTTAATGTGCCAATCGTTTTCCGCGGACCAACTGCTTCTGCAGGTCAATTAGGAGCAACACACTCTCAGGCTTTAGAAAACTGGTTTGCAAACACTCCGGGACTTAAAGTTGTTGTACCTTCAACTCCTTATGATGCAAAAGGACTTTTAAAATCTGCAATTCGTGATAATGATCCTGTAATTTTTATGGAATCTGAGCAAATGTATGGTGATAAAGGTGAAGTGCCAGACGGAGAATATACAATTCCATTGGGAGTTGCTGATATTAAACGTGAAGGAAAAGACGTTACTATCGTTTCTTTCGGAAAAATCATAAAAGAAGCTTTTATTGCAGCCGATGAATTAGCTAAAGAAGGTATTTCATGCGAAATTATCGATTTAAGAACCGTTCGTCCTATGGATAAAGATGCTATTCTTAAATCTGTTAAAAAAACAAACCGTTTGGTAATTTTAGAAGAAGCCTGGCCATTTGCAAGTATTTCATCAGAAATTACATATATCGTTCAAGAGCAGGCTTTTGACTTCCTTGATGCGCCAATTCAACGTATTACAACTGCAGATACTCCTGCACCTTATTCTCCAGTATTATTAAAAGACTGGTTGCCAAATGCAGGTGATGTAGTAAAAGCAGTTAAAAAAGTGTTATACAAATAATACAAATTTAAAATACTCACAAAACTTCATCATTCATAGTTAATTGATGAAGTTTTTTTTTGTCCAGACAATGAAAAGAATAATTTTACTTAGTCTATTTTTGGTATTCGCATTTGCGACTATTGCTACTGCACAAACGAAAGTGAGTGGAATTGTTTTGGATAAATCAAATCAGCCTATTCCGTTTGCAAATGTTGTTTTTAAAGGGTCAAATACCGGAATAGTTTCTAATGAAGATGGGCGTTTTTATCTTGAATCACCAAATACTTATACGGCTTTACTAGTTACATCTGCAGGATTTTCAGATAAAGAAGTTCCATTAGATAAAGCTGTAAATTATGATTTTAAAATTGTTTTGGGGGAAGCCGAGGCACTTAATGAAGTTGTAATCTTTACCGGAAAAACATCTAAAAAGAACAATCCCGCATTAGATATTTTGAGAAAAATCTGGGAAAGAAAACGTAAAAACGGTCTGTATCTTTTCAATCAATATCAAATGCAAAAGTACGAGAAAGTCGAGTTCGACATGAACACGATCGATAGTGCTTTTATGAAAAATAAACTCTTTAAAGGAATGGAGTTTGTGTTTGATCATGTTGATACATCAGATGTTACCGGAAAAACCTATTTGCCAATTTTTATTAACGAATCGGTGTATGATGTTTATGGCGATAACAAATTAAAGAAAGTAAAAGAGAATATTACAGGAAATAAAATGTCTGGTTTCAATGGGAATCAGCAGATTTTGTCATTTGTAAAAGATCTTTATTCAGATTATAATATCTACGATAATCACCTTACCTTTTTTGACAAAAGTTTTACAAGTCCGCTTTCAAAAACCGGAATTGATGTCTATAATTATGTTTTAAAAGACAGTGCATTTATTGACAAAAAATGGTGTTATAATATTGTTTTTTATCCAAGGCGAAAAAACGAATTAACCTTTAAGGGAGATTTTTGGGTTAATGATTCCACTTTTGCCATCAAAAAAATTAATATGGGTGTTACTAAAAGCGCCAATATTAACTGGGTAAAAGACATCTATATTGAACAGGAATTTGAGGTAGAAAATGATTCTGTTTTTCTATTGACGCGCGATTACATGATGTCTGATTTTGCTTTAAATAAAAAAGAAAAATCAAAAGGTGTTTATGGAAAACGTACGACATTATTCCGAAATCATAAGTTCAATATTCCAAAACCGGAGAAATTTTATAAAGAAGAAGTCAATTTTATAGACAATGCTGTTTATGACAGACCACCTGAATTCTGGGAAGAAAATCGTTTCGAAAAATTAAATAAGGACGAAGCCGGAATTTATAAAATGCTTGACACGTTGCAAACCGTTAAGCGATTTAAACAATTATATAGTCTTGTTTCGATTTTAGGAAGTGGCTATGTAGAGTTTAAAAACTTTGATTTCGGACCTATATTTTCCACGTTTGGCTACAACGAAGTCGAAGGTTTACGATTAAGAGTAGGAGGGCGAACGTATTTCGGACCAAATGATCCATGGCGTATACAAGCTTATACAGCCTATGGTTTTGATGATAGTAAATTCAAATACGGAGTTTCAGGGAAATGGATGGTAGATAAACAAAAAAGAGTCATCATTTCTGGAGGAAACAGGCGTGATATTGAACAAATTGGAGCCAGTTTAACCACAACAAATGATATTTTAGGCCGAAGTTTTGCTTCTTCAGCCTTGTTTACAACTGGAAGCAACGGAAAATTAACCAATATTAATTTGAGTAATATTTCGGTTGAAATGGAGCCAATGAAGAACTTTGTTGTTCAGGTAGGACTTTCATATCGTACTTTAGAATCAGCTTCACCAACTTTTAGTTTAAATTATTACAGTACGTTGCCTACTGCCGAGAATCCGGCAGGAGTTGTGCAAAGTGCCGTAACACAATCAGAAGCTAATATCCAGTTCGAATTTATGCCAAACCGTAAAACAATTGGTTTTGGGGTAGAAAGAGATCTTGTAGATAGTCCTTTTAGTCATTTCTTTGTAAACTTTAGTTATGGTTTAAAAGGAGTCTTAAACAGTGATTTTGCTTACGAAAAAATACAAGTATTCTACAAACAGCCAATTATTATCGGACCTTTAGGGAGATCGAATATTATCCTGGAAACAGGAAAAACTTTCGGAACAATTCCGCTGGGATTAATGAGTGTAATTCCCGGAAACCAGACTTATTTTACTATTGAAAATACATTCAGTAACTTAAATTTCTACGAATTCATAACAGATCAGTACACAACTCTGCAATGGAATCACGATTTTGGGGGACGATTATTTGCGAGAATCCCTTTTATGAGAAAACTGAATTGGAGAGAATTTGTTGGTGTAAAAGCAGTTCATGGAACTATTTCTGCTGCAAATAGAGCAATAAATGCTTCAGATCAGCCTTATAATGCACCAGAGGATATTTATTGGGAATACAATGCCGGAATTGGAAATATCTTTAAGGTTTTCAGAATCGATTTCTCCTGGAGAGGAAGTTATTTAAATACTCCGGATGCTAATAAATTTGCTGTAAAAGGATCTTTCGGTTTCTATTTCTAATAAAATAAAGTTATACTACAAAGACGCCAAACCGCTAAGTTTTATTCTTGCAGTTTGGCGTTTTTGTCATTTTATTTAAAAATGCAATTGAATTATTTCACGCAGATTTTTTTGTTCGATTGAAATTAAAAATCTGCGTGCAAAAAAACTTCGCGACTTCACGCCTTTGCGAGATTTTTTATTAATTTTAGAAGCTATTCCCGCTATCCGCTTGTATCTTTTCCTAGCTAAAGAAGCTAGAAAAAGGATACCGCTTCTATCGGGGCTAAAAACTCTTAGGTATGCAAGAAGCCATCGATTTTCTATCAACTAAAAATCCAATCTTTCAGGAAATTATAGAAAAGTATGGATTACCGCCCATTCCAAAACGCCCTCAAGGTTTTGAAACATTGGTATTGCTTATTCTTGAGCAACAAGTTTCTATAGATTCGGCGAAAGCCACATTCTTAAAGATCAAAGCGTATACAATTTGCAACCCGGAAACAATGTCGGTTTTGTCAGATGAAGAATTCAGAAGTCTTGGTGTAAGTCGTCAGAAAACAAAATATATTAAAATTCTGGCTGATGCAGTTTTAAGCAAAGAACTGGATATTGAAAGTTTGGCTACAAAGTCGGCGCAACAGGTTCGGGAAGAATTGATCAAATTAAAGGGAATTGGAAATTGGACTATCGATATTTATCTGATGTTTTGTTTACAAGAGCCTGATTTGATTCCGTTAGGCGATATTGCAGTTGTAAATACAATTAAAGAATTACTTGATATTCATGATAAACAAGAAATGGAAATTCATGCCCAACAATGGAAGCCATATCGATCTTATGCAACATATTTGTTATGGCATTATTACCTAAATAAGCGAAATAGGAAAATTACATATTAACTGTCTGTTATTTAAAAGAAAAGTAGGCAGATTAATGCAGTTTTTTATTGTAAAAAAGGATTGTTTAGTTACTTTTGCAATCGCAATTATAGAAATAATAAAAAACGAAAATGACCGCAGACAAACTAACAACTTTCGATGTATTAATCGAAATACCAAGAGGAAGCAGAAATAAATATGAGTACGATTTTGAAATCAAAAGAATGCGTTTCGACAGAATGTTATTCTCTTCAATGATGTACCCTGCTGATTACGGATTTATTCCTGAAACTTTAGCCCTTGATGGAGATCCTCTTGATGTATTGGTTTTAGTAAACGAACCAACTTTTCCAGGATGTGTTATGGAAGTAAAACCAATTGGTGTTTTCCACATGGCTGATGATAAAGGACCGGATGAAAAAATTATTTGTGTACCGGTTTCAGATCCAATCTGGAATTCTTTAAATGACCTTTCAGATATGAATCCACACTTAGTAAAAGAAATCGAGCATTTCTTCCAGGTGTACAAAGATCTTGAAAACAAAAAAGTAGATGTAGAAGGTTGGGGAGACGTAAACGAAGCTTTTGCAATTATTGCTGAGTGTACAAAACGTTTTAACGATATCGAAAACAAACCAGAGGGATTATTTAGTATTAAATAATTTTTACCCTGTTCCATTATAAAAAAAGCAATACTCCGTCAGGAGTATTGCTTTTTTGTTTAAATTCGTTTAGTTAGATTGTTGATTATTAACCAAAACCATTACTATATTATGAATGCATTTATGATTTACTTGCCAATCGTTATGGCAATTATTGGATTACTTTTCATGGGAATAAAAAGGACTTGGGTTTTAAAACAAGATGCGGGCGACGGAAAGATGAAAGAGATTTCAGATCACATTTACGAAGGCGCCCTCGCATTTTTAAAAGCAGAATATCGATTACTAACCTTTTTTGTAATTGCTGCAAGTTTAGTTTTAGCGGGAATTTCTTTTATCGTTCCTACCACACATATATTAATAGTAGTAGCTTTTATTTTTGGCGCATTTTTCTCAGCATTAGCCGGAAACATGGGAATGAAAATAGCAACTAAAACGAATGTCAGAACAACACAAGCCGCTCGTACAAGTTTACCACAAGCCTTAAAGGTTTCTTTTGGTGGCGGAACCGTAATGGGTTTAGGCGTTGCGGGTTTGGCAGTTCTAGGTTTAACAGGTTTTTTTATTATTTTCTTTCAGATATTCATGAATGGAGTTTGGACTTCCTCTCAAGATATGACTAAGGTTTTAGAGACTTTAGCGGGATTTTCACTTGGAGCAGAATCTATTGCTTTGTTTGCCAGAGTTGGTGGTGGAATTTACACTAAAGCCGCCGACGTTGGTGCTGATTTAGTAGGTAAAGTTGAAGCCGGAATTCCGGAAGATGATCCTCGTAATCCTGCGACAATTGCAGATAACGTAGGAGATAATGTGGGAGACGTTGCCGGAATGGGGGCTGATTTGTTTGGTTCATATGTAGCAACTGTTTTGGCCGCAATGGTTTTAGGGAACTATGTGATCAAAGATATGGGTGGAAATATCCAGGATGTCTTTGGCGGAATCGGACCAATTTTGCTTCCAATGTCAATTGCAGGTTTCGGAATTTTATTCTCGATTGTCGGAACTACGTTAGTAAAAATAACAGATGAAAATGCTAAAGAAGCACAAGTTCAAAAAGCATTAAATATTGGAAACTGGGTATCGATTGTTTTAACGGCAATCGCCTGTTTCTTTTTAGTAAAATACATGCTTCCAGAAGTAATGACAATGGAATTTTTTGGTGAAGGTTCTCAACAAATTTCGTCACTGCGAGTTTTTTACGCCACATTGGTCGGATTAATTGTTGGTGGTGCTATTTCATCAGTAACAGAATATTATACAGGATTAGGCACAAAACCGGTTATGGCGATTGTGCAAAAATCTTCGACAGGAGCAGGGACAAACGTAATTGCAGGTTTGGCAACAGGAATGATCTCTACTTTTCCAACAGTATTATTATTTGCTGCTGCAATCTGGATTTCGTATGCTTTAGCAGGATTTTACGGAGTTGCACTGGCAGCCTCTGCAATGATGGCAACGACCGCTATGCAATTAGCAATTGATGCTTTTGGACCAATATCTGACAATGCTGGAGGAATTGCCGAAATGAGCGAATTACCAAAAGAAGTTCGTACCAGAACCGATATTTTAGATTCAGTAGGAAACACAACCGCAGCAACCGGAAAAGGTTTTGCAATTGCTTCTGCAGCATTAACGTCATTGGCATTATTTGCAGCGTATGTAACTTTTACAGGAATTGACGGGATCAATATTTTTAAAGCGCCAGTTCTGGCAATGTTATTTGTTGGTGGGATGATTCCAGTGGTTTTCTCAGCCTTGGCTATGAATTCTGTTGGAAAAGCGGCAATGGATATGGTTTACGAAGTACGTCGTCAGTTTAAAGAAATTCCGGGTATTATGGAAGGAACTGGAAAACCGGAATACGGAAAATGTGTTGAGATTTCGACAAAAGCGGCTTTACGCGAAATGATGTTACCGGGAATTTTAACCATTGGTTTCCCGATTGCAATTGTGTTATTAGGAAAATTAGTTTATGGAGATAACAACCAATTGATTGCTGAAATGTTAGGAGGATATATGGCGGGTGTTACCGTTTCAGGAGTACTATGGGCAGTTTTTCAAAACAACGCCGGAGGAGCCTGGGACAACGCTAAAAAATCTTTTGAAGCCGGAGTTTTAATTAATGGTGAAATGACTTATAAAGGTTCTGATGCACACAAAGCAGCAGTAACCGGAGATACAGTTGGAGATCCGTTTAAAGATACTTCTGGGCCTTCAATGAACATCTTAATTAAATTAACTTGTTTGATTGGATTGGTAATTGCTCCAATTTTAGGAGAAGGACATTCAACTTCAGGAATTGCAGAAAAAGGTGCTTGCTGTAAAATGGAAATGCATGCAGGAACTGCTTCTAAATGCGGAAATCTGGCCATGCTGACCAAAGAAGAATGCATTAAAATGTGTAAAGAAAAAGGATGTTCTGCAGAAGAAACGGCAAAATGTCTGGCGCATTACGATGCAAACGGAAAATATGCACATCAAAAAACAGATTGTTTTGATACAAGAAAATACAGCAAAAACAGAGTTGAGGTAAATTTATCTACGACCAATGGTGTAACAGTTGGAACCGTAACCAAAACCGAAAACGGTAAAACAACAACAGAAGTTTTTGAAGGTACAGAAGCAGAAGTGAAAGCAAAGATTGAAGCTGTGAAATAAAAAACAACTTGTAAACTTTGACAAAGCTTTTGATATAAAAAAATGCCTCTAAAATTTTAGAGGCATTTTTTATTTAATTAAAGCATATTCCTTAATTAAAGTTGAGGCTGGAATATTAAGTTTTTCATTTAAAACTCTAATTTGAGTAATTGTTAGAGCTCTTTTTCTTTTAAAAATTTCTGAAACTCTAGAACGGCTATTTAATATTATGCCTAAATCAGCATCGGTAAGTCCATTTTGTTCCATCATAAATTTAATAGCTTCAATTGGATCTGGTTCTGGAATAGGATAATGTATTTTCTCGTATTTTTCTATAAGAGTTACCAAAATGTCTAATTCATCAGCTTCATCTGTATTAGGTTTAGCATCAAAAAGAGTATTTACTCTTTCTAAAGCTAAATCATAATCTTGTTCTGTTTTAATTGGTCTTATATCCATTTTACAAGTTTTTAATATCTTTTAAATCGTCATATTCATTGTGGGTTCCAACAAATAGAATATAGACAATTTGTGTTTCATAATTAATTTTCACAATTAAACGATAATGGTTTCCACAAATATTAAAAACTACTTTATTATTCCCTATAAAATCTGCAGAACCAAATAAGGATTTTATTGAATTAGAATTATCAAAATTGTTTTTATCAAAAACCTGATACCAGGATAATAATTGTTGTTTAGCATTTGGAAATCTTTCCCAAAAATTCTGCAAGGTTCTTTTGGCTATTATTCTCATAATTAACTATGGCAAATATACTGAATTTTCCCAAAACGGGAAAATTCTTTTTGGATGAAATAAAAGTAAGAAATTAATTATAAATAAAATTATCTTTTAAAATTTTAGAAACAAAAAATGCCTCTAAAATTTTAGAGGCATTTTTCTATTAGTGTAAATTCGTGAAATTCGTGTTTTTTCTAAAACAACCCATTCAATTCAGCATCAATTCTATTAATGATGTTTCCTAAATCTTCAGGATTATCTACAAAATTGATATTATCAACATCAATAATCAATAATTTTCCTTTTGAGTAAGTCTGAACCCAGGCTTCGTATCTTTCGTTCAAACGGCTTAAATAATCGATAGAAATAGAGTTCTCGTATTCGCGTCCGCGTTTGTGAATTTGACCTACTAAGTTTGGAATAGAGCTTCTCAGGTAAATCAATAAATCGGGAGCTTTTACCAATGATTCCATTAATTCAAAAAGTGAAGTATAATTTTCGAAATCGCGGCTTGTCATCAATCCCATTGAATATAAATTGGGAGCAAAAATATAAGCATCCTCATAAATGGTTCTGTCCTGAATGATTTTTTTTCCGCTTTCGCGAATTTGCTGCACCTGACGAAATCTGCTGTTTAAGAAATAAATCTGCAAATTAAACGACCAACGTTCCATCTGGTGGTAAAAATCATCCAAATACGGATTATCAACAACATCTTCGTAATGTGGTTCCCATTTAAAATGTTTGGCTAATAATTTAGTCAAAGTAGTTTTTCCAGCGCCTATGTTTCCTGCTATTGCTATGTGCATTACGGTGTTACGATTTTATAATTGGTAATTTCTTTAGTTGTAAAAATAGATAAAATTTGGTCTTTGTAGCAGAATTTATCAAAGGTTTTTTCTAAAACTTCGATTTCAGAAACAGTATTCGAATTTGTATCAGAAATGTCTTTAAAATACAACAAATTAGCCTTGCTAAAAATGTACTGATGATTGTTTATAATTTCGAATTTGTCAAAATCGGGCACTTTTCCCAAAGCCCTTGTTTTTCCGAAAATATCGCAGGAAAACCAATTATTCTTTTTATCAATCCAGTAAAAAGTATTAAAATCAGTTTGATAATATTTAATGGTTTCTGTTAATGGTGTAGAAACCGTTTTGTATTCATTCTTTAAATAATCAAAAAGACCAATTTGCTGGTTTAACGTATTGAAAATCCATAATTGATTTTGGGTAGACATACCAATTGCGGGAACAACAATGGGAATATTGTTTTGAGAAAAATTAATTTCTGTCATTTTATTCAATTGATTGTCAAGTAAAACAACAGTATTAAAATCTTCGTAGAATAAAACAATTTTCAAAGGATTCAGAATATCCGCTTTAGTAATATTTCCAAGAGAAACGCTTTTGTATTCAAAAATCTCATTTCCTTTTACTTTGCTGAAAACATTGTTTTTTATCTGATAGGAAAATCCAAAAGAGTCATAACCTATAAATTCATCAGCATCTAATTTAAAATGAGAGATTGAAGTGGCATTTAGCTTTTGGTTTTGCGAAAAAACAGAGACAGTACAGCCGATAAAGAATAAAAATAAAATGCGAACTGTATTGCCCATAATATTAAGATTTCAGAAGAGCCAAATTACAAAAAACTACCCGATGAATATCCTAAATAAGACATATTTACGTGAATTTTCCATTTAAACCGTTCTAAAACGTAATAGTCTAACTAATAGGCAATTTTGTCTATATCTTACAGCAATTGATATATTTAACTTTCAGTATTTTAAAATAAATAATACATTTGAATGTAAGTTTTATCGGATTTACTCAATTTTAAACAAAACGAAATGAAAAAAGTAATTATATATATGTCTTTGGTCCTTGTATTTACTCAAATGCAGGCTCAAAAAGATTTTCAGGGAATGGCTGTTTATGAGTCAAAAACGCAGGCGCCAAAATTTGAAGGTATGCGGGGCGGTAATCGGGATATTACGCCAGAGATGCAAAAGAACATGGAAGAGCGAATGAAAAAAATGCTGGAGAAAACGTTTATTCTGAATTTTGATAAATCGGCTTCTATTTATAAAGAAGAAGAAAAACTGGACGCACCCGGACAGCAAGGCGGCGGAATGCGAGTGATGATGAATTCGTTTATGGGCGGCGGCGGAACTTTTTATAAAGATGTAAAAACGAAATCATATACAGTTGATAAGGAATTTATGGGAAAAGAATTTCTCGTTGTTGATTCCTTGCCAAAATTAAATTGGAAATTAGAACAGGAAACCAAGCAAATTGGCGGTTACAATTGTTACAAAGCTACGGCTGTAAAAGAAGCCAGTAAAACTGATTTTAGAAATTTCAGGCCTAAAAACAACGACGATAAAAAACCGGAAGAAAAGAAAGACGAAGCCAAAAAAACTTCGGGAGAAACAAAAACCAACTTTGAAGATAATTTTGAAATGCCAAAAGAAATTATCGTAACAGCTTGGTATACGCCGGAAATTCCGGTCAATCAGGGGCCAGAAAACTATTGGGGTTTACCAGGTTTGATTTTAGAAATAAACGACGGAAGAACAACGATTTTATGTTCGAAAATTGTTTTGAATGCCAAAGAAAAAGCAGAAATAAAACCATCTAAAAAAGGAAAAGTAATTTCGCAAAAAGATTATGATGAAACCGTAATTAAAAAGATGGAGGAATTTAGGGAAATGAATCGTGGTCGTGCAGGTGGACCACCTCCAATGATAGGAAGATAAAGCTTCAAACTTCTAAAATTTCAAATTGCTTCGCCTGTTCGCTATCGCTCGGGTCCAAATTACAAAACTTTCAAAATGAACAAAATACTTTGTTTCGTAGCCTTTTTATTGACTTCTGTTTCCTTTTCTCAAAGTGTTCGTTTTGATGGATTCATTCAGGACGAGCAGAAAAATCCGTTAGAAATGGCCAATATTATGGCTATAAATTCGGCTACAAAAGCTATGGATTCGTACGGAATTACAAATGATAAAGGAAGATTTCAGCTTACTCTGAAACCTAATGCATCTTATATCGTAAAAATCAGTTATCTCGGAATGAAATCGAAAGAAATTTCCCTTTCGACAAAGACTGAAAATATAGTACAGAACATTGTCATGGACGGCGCCGGAATTGAACTTGAAGGCGTAGAAATTGTGCGTGAAATGCCTGTTTCCATAAAAGGTGATACGATTGTTTATAATGCAGATTCTTTTAAATCGGGAACAGAAAAAAAACTGGAAGATGTACTGAAAAAGCTTCCCGGAGTTGAGGTAAATGCTGATGGTGAAATTGAAGTTGAAGGAAAAAAAGTAAGCAAATTGATGGTTGAAGGCAAAGATTTTTTTGACGGAGATACTAAACTTGGCGTTAAAAATATTCCTGCCGATGCCATTGATAAAATTCAGGTTTTGCGAAATTATAATGAAGTCAGTGCTTTAAAAGGTTTAGAAAACGATCAGGATAATGTGGCGATGAACATTAAACTGAAAGAAGGCAAAAAGAACTTTTGGTTTGGTGATGTTACTGCAGGAATTGGAGTTGGAGAACTCGATAGCCGGTATATTATTAACCCGAAACTATTTTATTATAGTCCGAAATACAGTATAAATTTAATCACCAATTTTAATAATATTGGAGAACTGCCGCTTACGGCGCAGGACTATTTTAAGTTTACGGGAGGTTTTAAAAATATGATGAAAAAGGGCGGAAGTAATTTTAATATTTCTTCGAATGATATTGGGATTTCACTTTTACGAAACAATCGCGCCAAGGAAATTGAAACGAAATTTGGAGCAACAAATTTTGCTTATTCCGTTACGAAATCCTGGAATATTAGTGGTTTCGGAATTCTTTCTTCTTCAAAAACAGATTTGGAAACCAAGTCTCAAACTACCATTTTAGATTCTGGCGATGAGCAAAAACGAGATGAATTAACCCATCAAAAAAACAATTTGGGTCTTTTTAAACTGAGTTCGACTTATAAGCCAAATGATAAATTTCAATTTGATTATGACATCTTAACAAAATTATCCAAACAAGATGAAGACACCAATTTGTTGCGGGAATCTGTTGTTGATAATATTTCGGATACCGAAACTATTTTAACGAATAAAAAGCACGATCCAACATCGGTAAATCAAAATTTGAGTTTGTATTATACGCAAAGCACCAAAAATATTTTTGCTTTTGAAATGCAGCATTTATATCAGGATGAAAATCCGTTTTATAATGCCAATTTAAGAACACAGCCTTTTGATTTGGCAGGTTATGTTTCCGGACAAGACAGAAATGATTTGAATCAGGATCGTTTTGTAAAAACCAATAAAATCGATGCAAAACTGGATTACTATTATATGGTAACGCCAAAAAGCAACATCAATATTACATTTGGGAATACCTATTCACATCAAAATTTTAATTCTCATATGTTTCAGATTTTGGATAATGGTGATAAAAATGATTTGAATACATCGGAAAATAATAATCAGGTAAATTATAATTTTGATGATGTATTTTTAGGATTTCATTATAAAATATTGACAGGGAAATTTACATTAACACCCGGATTTAGTGTGCATTCGTATGCGATGAAAAACACGCAGTCAGGAACAGATTACTCTCAGAATTTTACAAAAGTATTACCGGATTTTTTTGCTCTTTATCAAATTAAAAAAGCAGAAACGCTAACTTATAATTTCTCTTTGTCAAACGATTTTACAGATGTTAATCAATTGGCCTCGGGTTATGTTTTATCTGATTACAGTAGTTTGTTTAGAGGAAATCGTTTTCTGGAAAATGCTACTTCGCAAGTGCATACGTTGCGATATTTTAAATATAACATGTTCAATTTTGAAAATATTTTTGCGAATGCAACTTATACTAAAAAAGTAGATGCAATAAAAACAGCGGCAGAATTTACAGGAATTAATCAGTCATCTGTTCCTTATAATTCAAATTTGGCAGATGAAACTTTTTCGGGAATGGGAAATTACGGTCGATCATTCTTGAAGAATTATAAAGCTTCTGTAAATGCAAGTTTCAATTGGTCGAAGTTTAATAATATTCAGAACAATCAATTGGCTACAACAGAAAGTTTTGTACAGAGTTATACTGTAAAAGCTTCAACAAATTATAAAAACCTGCCCAATATCGAGTTTGGATACAATGCGTTAATCAATAAATACAGTGGTTCGACCTATTATACAGACAAACCTTTTGCGAGATTAGATTATTATTTTCTGAATAGTTTTTCGTTTGTTTCAGAATATGAATTTTACCATTATTATAACGGGAATAAAACAGTCGATAACGAGTATGATTTTCTGAGTGCCAGTTTAATTTATCAAAAAAAAGACAGCAAATGGGAATATAAAATATCGGCTACAAACTTGCTAAACACAACCTATTTAAATGATGACAGTTTTTCGCAGTTTTCTACAAGGGTTTCTCAATATACCGTGCAGCCGCGCTATATTATTTTTTCGATGAAATATAATCTATAGTATCTATTAAGTATCTATTTTTGGATTTAAGGCAATTGATTTCGATAATAATCAAATATCTTTACGTTTAATATTAACAAGCCAAAATTTATATTATGCGCAATTATATATGGAGTTTCTTATTGTTTTTTTGTGTAGTGTTTGCCTCTTTCTCTCAAACAAAAACAATAGAAAAAGGAACTTATATTTCTACAAATAAGGGTCAGAAAATCAAATTAAACTTATTAGACAATAATAAATACGAATTGGTTTTTTACTCTGGTGACTACAAGATTAAAGGCGATTCTTTAGTATTTATTCAAAGTAAAAAGGTCGAAAATCCTTTTAACCTTACTTATAAGAATGATAATAAATCCCAAAAAATTAAAATTAAGTTTATAGATCCTTCTTTTTATTCATTTTATGTAGGAACACAAAAAGGGTCTGAAGCTGTTCAATATGAAAGACTTTCAGATATTAAAACCAAGCTGGATCCCGAATGGACGAATATCGACGTAGAGTTTGAAATTGATCGTACCGATTATTTATATTTAGTATTCGAAGAATATGAGGCAAAGAGTACAATTTCAAAATTTGCTTTGCCAAAAGACGTTTCAGAAATTACGATTAAATATGAACTTAATGAAGTAAATGATTTAAATCTGGCAGGTTTTTATGATAAAAAAACAAATGAATTACAGATTGCAGAACATGCAGGAAAAAATCCTCTGACCTTTATAAATTCAAAAGATGCGCAGCCTGATGTAGCATCAAATGTTACGCCAATTGAAAATAAAAGTGTTTTAAAATGGACATATCCAGGAAAAGAACCTTTAGTTAGCGATGATTTTGGAGTTGCTGTAGATAGTGCTGCAACAGTAGATTATGCTTCTAAATATGATTTTAAATTTAAAGTCGAAAACAATTTAAAAAGCGCTATTGCTGCTACTAAAGCTGCTAAAACTAAATTTTTAATAGTTTATAATGATAGTAAAAACCCTGCAGCAAAAACTGATTTTGATGCAGTATTAAAAGATCTTGAAGAACAGGTTGGGTATTATATGTATGATGCTTACAATGCGCAATATGATGTTTTTAATTATTATTTGGCTACAGGCGATGATAAAAAATGGCTTAAAACCAATAAAATTTCTGACAGTCCTGCTATTGTAATATTAAATGGAGATGGAGATGTTTTGGCAACCGCAAAATCGAATTTATTAGATAAAAAATCAGAGTTAAGTTATTATGATGAGTTTGCCAAAAAACTGCAAAGAGCCAATGCATTTTTTGCTTTTGCTAAAGTGGCAAAGAATAAAAAAGCAACAGATACTGATGTTATTTCGGCTTTTTATAAAGCTTCAATACTTGATATACCGTATGAATATGAAACAACAGATTCTGTTACAGTAGAGTTAAATCCGGTTGATTTTAATATTGCAAAAGTTGCTCTGGATAAAAAAGAAGTGACTCAGATCTGGAAAAAGTTAATTGAATCACACCAAAAAGATACAAAACCAAACAGAGAATTGGTAGAAACGATCTTGAGAGAAATAAAAAATGTAGGTTTCACTAAACAGTTTTTTAATGAAGAGCGTGTTTTTAATGACACCGATTTCTTAGCAATTGATTATTTGTTAAAGCATTATGATGCCATTGAAAAAATGAGCATAGAAGATGAAAATGGAACTGCCTTAGCATTACTAAAAGGAAGTTTAAGTTTTGAAATTTCATCAGCTTTGCAACAAAATAGTTATGTAACGCAAGAAGGTGTTGAAGGAAAAGCAAATCAGAATAAAATAATTGCGATCTACAAAAAGTTGATTGCAAGCGGTAAAGGAAATTTTGATTGTTATAAAAATTACTTTGAATATTTGAATTCAGATAGTCAAAACAGTGTGGATGATATTGCTTTCTTAAAAGAATTTAAATCTTATTTTGATTCGAATTTATCAACCGAAAAAGGGAATGCTATTGAGAGATTAGACAGTATGTTTGCGACATTAGACACTGATTCTGATTATTCTTATAACGGATGGAATTCATTTAAAGATTACCATTCCAATCTTGCGAATAATGCTGCCTGGGCAACAGTATTAAAACCTGCAAATAATAGTTTCATAAAAGATGCTGTAAGTTGGTCAGAGTATAGTTTAATTGTAACTAAAAACAATCCGTATTATTTAGATACATTAGGGCAGTTGTATTATAAAGACGGTCAAAAAGAGAAAGCAATCGTAACTCAAAAGTTGGCAGTTAAGTTTTTAACTGATGAAATTGACGAACAAACTGCCGTTGAAATTCGCGAAACATTAACTAAAATGGAAGACGGAACCTATTAGAATTTTAAAATTCGTATAAAAAAGAACCCGACAAGATTTTACTTTTGTCGGGTTCTTTTTTTTATTTTTTAATACCAATCATTACTTTTATCTGGTAGTTTTCTAAGATTTTTTTGTTGTTTTCAATCTTACCATTTGCGCTAATATACGTTAGTAAAATATTGTATTTTGAATTTTCTATGTTTTGATTAATTTTTACGGCTGAATTATCGTAATTATTTCTACTCTTAAAGGCTGAATTTGAATTAACAAAATCATTTATTTTTAATGGAATTATATCCTCATTGATCTGTAAATTACGATCGTATTTTTTTTGTTGTGATAGTATTGAATAAGGTGTGTTGCCGATAGTGATACAATCTTTACAATCAAAAGAGATGCTGCTATGGATTGTAAAACTAAAATCATAGCCATGAATATTTTCAACGGCATTATCATTTCTTTCATAAAAATAATAACTAAAAGAATCGTTTAAATCGTCTTTTCTGTCATATTCAGATCGATATTCAAAACCTAAACTTTCCATGATTTGATGTGAATCCGGATCTTTATCTTTTTTATAAAGCGCGTCTAATTTTTTGTCAGCGTACGGCAACAGAACTTCAAAACCATAATTTCTATCCAAAAAATAAACAATACTGCTCAATTCCTGTTCTTCTTCAAAAGTCAGTTTTGTTTTTTTATCCTTTTGCATGTAACTTTCAAAGCGAGATAACTGACTGTATTTTGAAACAGAATTGGCACTTTGCGGGCCAGCAATTGAAAACAATCCGGCAATGCACATACTTATAGGGATGAATTTTATTTTAGGATGCTTTTGAATTAAAAAATAAGCTACAACAACCGCAAGCCAAGTTGATAATAACAAAACATAATAACGTTCGTGTGTAAAACCGTAAAGATTAATTCGGTATAAAATAGCCCAAAATAATAGTGCCAATAGTGGAATTAATAAGAAATAAAACCAGCGATTATACGTGCGCATCCAGAGATTTCCGCTTTCATTTGCGATTGGATGAACGAGTAAAAAGGAAAGAATACCAGTAATGGCAAATGCTAAAACTAAATAAGAAACCCAACCAACGGGCAACGAAAGCGTAATAAGAATTTTGGCTTCGTAACAAATTAAAATTACCAGATAAAGACTTATCAAAGGCAATAAAACATATTGCGTGAAATTTTTAAGCCCTTTTGGATAATTTAACTGAAGCGGAACTTCATGATTATCAATTTGAGGAACTCCGTTTAAAAAGAAAATGGTATTGAAGATTCCGCCAATAACGAAAAAGATATAAAGATAAATATTATCGTAAAAATCAAATTTAAATAGTTTTTCGACAGCTAAAATAGCCAAAGCCAAACCGCAATAAAGTACAACGCTATATAACCCAGAAGTTAAAATCCTGAGAAAAAGCTGTTTATTGAATTCCCAAAACTCTTCCTGATTGTACTTTTTTGGTAAAAAACCAGCAAAGGAAACCAAAAGATGCAGCGCAATATTAAGAACAAAAAACTGCTGAAATTCTGTATCTATCATTCGGTCTCTAAAACTAAAAACAAAAGCGACAACCAGCGATCCAAGAATTAGACTTGTGATAAAACGTAAAATGTTCTTTTTGTTCGAACTAAGAAAAAACAAACTCACAGAAAGAAACAGAACCAAACATAAAGAAGAACTCAATAAAGCTTTTTCGAAAAAATGTTTTTTGGGATTGCTGTAATCAAACTCATTAAGTATGATGGCAAAAATAGTTCCCAGAATTGCTGTAATGGTTTCTAAAGGAAATCTAAGAACTGTTTTTTGTATTGCGTTTAATACGTTTTGTAACGAAGGAAGTTTGCTCATTTTTGGGATGGTTAATTTCACACTAAAGAAAAGCAAATGCAAACTAATAACCAAATAAAAACCCCGATCTCTAAACGAATAGAAATCGGGGGTAATATAAGTAAGATTAAAAAGAAATGGACTGTGAAGTCTAAGAATTAATAACCGTTTGAATTAAAAATTAAAGTCCGAATGCAGCTTTTACTTTGTCTACAAAATCAAGTTTTTCCCAAGTAAACAACTCAACAGTTACAGTTTTTGAATGCCCGCCCGGAGCAGCAAAAGTTTTAGTAACAACTTCTGGTTTACGTCCCATGTGTCCGTAAGCAGCAGTTTCGCTATAAATAGGGTTTCTTAATTTTAAACGTTGCTCAATAAAGTAAGGACGCATATCGAATAACTCTTCTACTTTTTTAGCAATTTCACCGTTAGTTAAATTTACTTTAGAAGTTCCGTAAGTTTCGATAAAAATACCCATTGGCTGTGCAACACCAATTGCGTAAGAAACCTGTACAAGAATTTCGTCAGCAACACCTGCAGCCACTAAGTTTTTAGCGATATGACGTGTAGCATAAGCAGCACTTCTGTCTACTTTACTTGGATCCTTTCCAGAGAAAGCACCACCACCGTGAGCTCCTTTTCCACCGTAAGTATCAACAATGATTTTTCTTCCTGTTAAACCAGTATCTCCGTGAGGTCCTCCAATAACAAATTTTCCTGTTGGGTTAATATGGTAGTTGATTTTATCATTAAATAAATGAGCGTGCGTTGGATTTTTTGCAATGATTCTAGGAATCAAAATTTCGATAATATCTTTTTTGATTTTAGCAAGCATTGTAGCTTCTTCATCAAAATCATCGTGTTGAGTTGAGATTACAATCGCATCAATACGAGTTGGTTTGTTATCGTCGCTATATTCTAAAGTTACCTGAGATTTAGCATCCGGACGTAAATAAGTGATTTCATTATTTTCACGTCTTAAAATAGCCAACTCCTGTAATAATTTATGAGATAAATCAAGTGCCAGAGGCATGTAGTTTTCAGTTTCGTTAGTTGCGTAACCAAACATCATTCCCTGATCTCCTGCACCTTGTTCTTCTGGCTTAGCTCTGTCTACACCTTGATTAATATCAGCAGATTGTTCGTGAATTGCTGATAAAATTCCACAAGAATTTGCCTCAAACATGTACTCGCTTTTTGTATATCCAATTTTACGGATTACTTCACGAGCGATTTGCTGCACATCAAGATAAGTATTCGATTTTACTTCTCCGGCCAAAATTACCTGACCAGTTGTAACTAAAGTCTCACATGCTACTTTTGAGTCAGGATCAAATGCTAAGAAGTTATCAATTAATGCATCCGAAATTTGATCTGCAACTTTGTCTGGATGCCCTTCACTAACAGATTCTGACGTAAATAAATAAGCCATAATAATTATTAAATTAAAATTAAGCGAGGAAAATAATTGCTGAAAAAGGCTAAAGGAGAATTCCTGCTTTAGCATTTTTTACTACTGAAATCAATCTTTCAGTATTCATAACGAACCGTTTCATTATGAAGAGGTTGCAATCAGTTCAAATTTTTCCTCTGTATTCGGGTGCAAAAGTACAAAACCATTTTGATTTGCAAATTAAAGTTGAACATTTTTTCTTTTTATAAGCAGAAATTTAACATAATATACTAATTTGATAGGGTAATGGAAAATAAATCAATTTTTGTTTGGTGGATTGAAAAAAAGTTCTCACATTTGCCAAACAAAACAAGAACAAAAATGAATTTAGTTATTAAAAATATGTGTTGCATGATGCCGGAAACTTCCGCAGAGTGCACTATTGTTTAGTATCTAAATCTAAAAATAACAATAAGACCTCTGCAAATCGCAGAGGTTTTTTTTTGATCAAATTTAATTAAACCATATAAGTGATGTAAGAAAATATAAGTGGAGTTTCAAAATAAAACTAAAATGAACTTATATCACTTATATGGTGAAAACAAAATAAAATGAATTCAGTAGTAAATAAAATGATGATGTGTTGTAAGATGTCGATGTGCGTCCAGACCTGCTATTGCCGAAAGTGAAAGATAAAATCTTTGTTATAGTTTCAACTATAAGCCCTTTTGGTAAGCCATCCGAAAGGGCTTTTTTTATTTCCAACAATTAAAATTAAAAATCATGAACACACTAGATATCAATACAATCGCATTTCAATACTTATTAAGAACAGATTCTCAAAAAAACAATAATGCTGAAGAAACCAATAAAGTTTTACAGTACAATCCGGAACAGTATATGAAAAGTCAAAAATCATTACTGTTTCAAATGTATGATCTTGAAGAAGAAGGAGATTTTGTTTAAATCTATTTCAATATCAAAAATCAAATTCAATGTCAATTTCAAAAAATAAAATTCAATTACAATATAAAATCTATTTAACAATATTTAAAAACTAAGAAATCATGAGCACACAAAAATTCGCAACAAACGCACTACACGCAGGACACGATGTAACTAAAAACGGAAGCACAAGAGCGGTGCCAATTTACCAAACATCGTCATACGTATTTAATAATGCTGATCATGCAGCCAACTTATTTGGCCTTGCCGAAGCCGGGTTTATTTACACCAGATTGAATAATCCAACAAATGATGTTCTGGAACAACGTTTAGCAGCGCTTGAGGGCGGAATTGCAGCCGTAGTTACAGCATCTGGAGCATCGGCAATTGCGACGACTTTCCTGACTTTGCTAAAAGCCGGAGATCATATTGTGGCTTCGAATAGTTTATACGGAGGAACTTATAATTTATTAAAAGTGACTTTGCCTCGTTTAGGAATTACAACCACATTTGTGGATCCTGCAAAAGCAGAAAACTTCACCAAAGCGGCAAAAGAAAATACAAGAGCTTTCTTCGTAGAATCGTTAGGAAATCCAAAATTGGATGTATTGGATTTGAAAGCAATTTCTGCGGAAGCCAAAAAATTTAAAGTGCCGTTTATTGTAGATAATACTGTCGCGACTTCTTATTTGTTAAAACCAATTGAACACGGAGCGAATATCGTAATTCACTCTTTAACTAAATATATTGCCGGAAACGGAACTTCATTAGGAGGAGCGATTATCGATGCCGGAACTTTTGACTGGTCTAACGGAAAATTCCCTGAATTTACAGAACCTTCTGCCGGATATCACGGATTAGTGTATCACGAAGCTTTAGGAAATGCTGCTTTTATTGCAAAAGCAAGAATTGAAGGATTACGTGATTTCGGATCTGCTTTGAGTCCATTTAATGCTTTCCAGATTATTCAGGGATTAGAAACATTGCCAATTCGAATTAAAAAACACAGCGAAAATGCTTTAGCTCTTGCCGAATGGTTAGAGAAACAAGATGAGGTGGTTTGGGTAAATTATCCGGGTTTGAAAAATAATAAATATTACGATTTAGCCAAACAATATCTTCCGGAAGGACAAAGCGGAATTATCACTTTTGGATTAAAAGGTGGTTTTGAAGCAGCCAAAAAAGTAGTAGATCAAACGAAATTATTCTCATTGCTGGCCAATATTGGTGATACAAAATCATTAATTATCCATCCGGCAAGTACAACGCACCAACAACTAACAGATGATGAACAACTTGAAACAGGAGTTTCAAAAGATTTGATCAGACTTTCTGTTGGAATTGAAGATATCGAAGATTTAATAGCCGACTTAAAAACGGTTTTTGCAAGTGTGACTCAGTCACAATACAGCATCAATAAAAATTAGGTTTTTTTGTTTTTTGTTTGAAAAATTGCCTTTAGCGAGTGAGTTTTTGCTAAAGGTGATTTTTTATGAGAAAAGCATTCAAGTATAAAGTTTTGAACCATATAAGTAGAGACGCACAGCAGTGCGTCTAAATTATAATCGTCGACACATTATATGAACTTATATAACTTATATGGTTTAATAAATTAAAATTAAAATTATGTCAAAGCTTAAAATAAATATTATCCTTTTCGGAATTGGAAATATCGGAAGCACTTTGATCAATCAGATAATTGAAAGTCAGGAATTTTTTCTGCAAAGTAAAAACATCGATTTTCATTTTCCGATAATCACCAATTCTACAGTTGCTTTTTTCGAGAAAGAAGGCGTTGGATATGCCTGGGAAACCAATTTTGTGCAATTGGCTGTTCCGTTTAAAGTAGAAGATATCATAGAATTTGCAAAAGAAAACGAATTTGAAAATTTGATTGCTGTTGATGCCACGGCGAGCGACGAATTGATAAGTCATTATAATACATTGATTCAAAACGGATTCAATATTGTAGCGGTAAATAAAAAGGCAAATACGCTTCCGCTTGATCTTTATAAAGAAATACGCGAAAATCTTAAAAAGTACGACAAAGAGTTTTTGTACGAAACATCGGTTGATACCGGATTTCCGGTTTTACAGACTTTGAGGGATTTGTATTATTCAGGAGAAAAAATAACAAGGATTCGGGGCGTTTTCTCAGATAATCTGAGTTATGTTTTTAACCGGTTTTCGAATGAAGAAACCACTTTTTCTTCTGTTTTAAAAGATGCCAGTTTATTAGGATTGATGCGTTCTACCTTTAAAGAAGATTTATCCGGAAATGATACAGCAAAAAAACTGCTCATTCTGACCAGAGAAATTGGAAAGGATTTTGAACTGTCGGATATTAAAATCAATTCGCTTATTAAAGAAGAGCATTTAGAGAAAAACGGAATTCTTAATAAAGAAGCGATTGACCGATATTTTAAAATTTCAAAAATCACCCAGGCCGATAATCATGTCTTAAGATACGTTGGTGAATTTGATGTAGAGAAAAACACATTGGAAGTAAAATTAGTTTCAGAATCTGCAGCATCGGCAATTGGACAATTAAAAGGTTCTGATACCATTTTTGAAATCTACACACAATCATATGCCGATGTTCCGATCGTAATTCAGAGTGCTTCGGCTTGTAAACAGGCAATTTCAAGAGGAATTATAACTGACATCTTAAAAGTTGCCGAAAAAATTAAAAATAAGGAAGCAGTTTGGCTTTAAAACCAAATTAAAAAATGCTTTGAAATGTTCTTTGATAAACTGATTTGTGGAAATATTAAGGTGTAAATCAATTATTTGTAAGTTTTTACTTCTGCTTTGTGTAACAAAAGTTTTGTAAGATGTTTTATATCGAAAAAAAGTACTTTTTTGTCGGATTTTCGTATTAATTTATTGTTTTTTATTTGCGTAATTAAAATAATATTGCCATATTTGTTAAACCCAAAAGCTACTGAATCAATGAACTTAAATGTCTATAAAATGTTTTGCGCCATTTCGGTTAAAACCGTTGGGAAGTCTTTTGCTTAAATTGTAAGAAAACAATAAAAACATATGCAAAAGCCTCCCGATAATTTTTTTGGAGGCTTTTTAATTTTATAAGAAAATGCAAGAATTTAAAACAATAAATAAATCACAGATGAATAAGTCCCTACAGATGAACCAAAAGTTCTCTGTCGCATTTATTTGCGTGCGCGTCTGTTGATACTAAAAGTATATATGAGTTTGAAAAACTTAAACCCTTTTGGTATCCCGATCCAAAAGGGTTTTTTTATTTCATTTGGCTTCTTAACAAAATAATAAACGAATAGTAAACATAATAACACAACAAACTAAAACTTAATATCATGAGTACATTAAACTACATCGCAAAAACATTTTCAACATTGAAAAACAGGACTAAAAGAAACAATCCGCCGCCGCCAAAGAATGAATTGATCCATCCAAGGTTCGGAATAACTGAAACAGATAAAAAAGAAGAGAAAAAAGAGCCAAACTCTTTATTGTTTTTGATGTACTCAAAAGAAAATGAAACGCTTTTTATCTAAATCGAAAAGCATCATAGAATAAGGGAAAACCTGCTTAATTTTACTGGGCAAATTGTTCGGTAAATTTTTGCGTACAATAGTTTTAGTTTGAATTATGTTTAAGAAATTGAGCAATCAGTTTCGATAAAATTTGTTTGTTTAAGAAATTAGTAGTTAATTTGCACCTTTAAGTTCAAAAACGTATTGAAATGTTATAAAGAAAGGACGAGGGATTAGACCCGATGAATCCTTAGCAACCCTTCGGTAAAGCGAAGAAGGTGCTGCATTCTACCACGCCAAACGTGGAAAGATAACAACAAGAATTTTTCTAGTTTCATACTAGTTTTTTCTTTCTAATATTTCCAGATACAAATCAATAATACAACAGATTTGAAATTGGAAAATATACCAAACCCCATTAGCATACAAAATTTCACCACCGAAAATGGTGCACTTTACCGTTCGTTACCTTTAAGTTTTACCGTTTTTGGTTTGCCATTACATAGCGCGCCTATTGTTTTGGTCAATCACGCCTTGACCGGAAATGCTCAGGTTACAGGCGAAAATGGCTGGTGGAATGATTTAATTGGCCAGGGAAAAACAATCGATACAAATAGATTCACCGTTTTGGCATTCAATGTTCCGGGTAATGGGACAGATACATTTTTGATCGAAAATTATCAGGATTTTACAACCAGAGATATTGCCAGAATTTTTCTTGAAGGACTTGATGCCCTAAATATAACTCAGGTTTATACAATCATTGGAGGTTCTGTTGGCGGTGGAATTGCCTGGGAAATGCTGGCATTAAAACCAAACATAACTCAAAACCTGATTCCAATTGCAACAGACTGGAAATCGACAGACTGGATGATTGCCAATTGCTTTTTACAGGAACAAATCCTGAACAATTCATCACGACCAATTGAAGATGCGAGAATTCATGCAATGTTGTGTTACAGATCTCCGGAATCATTCAAAGAAAAATTTCAACGTACGACAAACCCAAATCTTTCTGTTTTTAATATAGAAAGCTGGCTGGCGCATCACGGAGACAAATTGCAGAAAAGATACCAATTGGCTTCTTATAAATTAATGAACCAGTTGCTTAAAACCATAGATATAACTCGAAATAGTGAGAGTTTCGAAACCTTAATATCAAAAACAAATGCCACAATTCACATTATCGGAATTAATTCTGACTTGTTTTTTACGGCAAAAGAAAACAGAGAAACTTATCAGGAATTAAAAAAGTTCAAAGACAATGTTTTTTATAACGAAATAGATTCTGTTCACGGACATGACGCTTTTTTAATCGAGTACAAACAATTAGATCATTTACTTGCCGATATTTTTAAGGCAGAAACAATAGCAAAATAAAATGAAAGTATTAAAATTTGGAGGTAAATCATTATCAAACGGAGAAGGACTTAACAAAGTTGTCTCAATTATTTCAGATAAAGTAAATCAGGGCGAACAAATTGCCGTTGTAGTTTCTGCCCGCGGAAATGCTACAGATGAATTAGAATATATTTTAAAAATTGCTGCCAAAAACGGAAATTATAAACCATTATTCGAAAACTTTAAAATCTATCAAATTTCAGATTATCCACAAGTTGATTTATCTGAAGAGTTTACTATTTTAGAAAAACTTTTTGAAGGTGTAAGCTTAATTGGTGATTACAGCAATAAAATTAAAGATCAGATTTTGTCTAAAGGCGAATTGCTTTCGGCTAAATTATTGACTTCGATTTTAAAAGAAAAAGGAATTCCGGCCAATTTTGTTGATGCAAGAGAATTGCTGAAAACCGATTCTAAATTTGGTGATGCACAGCCTTTAGAACAGCTTTCGAAGAAAAATGTTGTCAATTATTTTAAAGAACATAACGGTTCGACTGTAAATATTGTAACCGGTTTTATTGGTTCAAACAACAATAACGACACCACAACCTTAGGAAGAAACGGAAGTAATTACACCGCTTCGTTAATTGCTAATTATTTGAATGCTGAAGAATTACAAAACTTTACACATGTTGACGGAATTTACACAGCAAATCCTGATTTGGTTGCAGATGCTAAAAAAATCGAATTTCTTTCATTTAACGAAGCAAACGAATTAGCCAATTTTGGAGCAACAATTCTGCACGCAAAAACGATTATTCCATTGTTGGAAAAAAATATTCCGCTTCGTATTTTAAATACATTCAATCACGAAAATCGCGGAACTTTAATCACTTCAGATTCTGCAAAAGAAGGAATCAAAACACTTTCGGTATTAGAGAATGTTTCTCTTGTAAATCTTGAAGGTCGCGGATTACTTGGAAAAGCCGGCGTTGATGCCCGAATTTTTAAAGTAATGGGCGATCACAACATCAGTGTAAGTATCATTTCGCAAGGTTCTTCAGAAAGAGGAATTGGGCTTGTAGTGGCGACTGATAAAGCAACAACCGCAATGGTTGAACTAGAAAAAGAGTTTGAAAACGACTTTTATTCTAAAGATGTAAACCAGATTACAGTAACAGACAACGTATCTGTAATTTCAATTATTGGTCAGGATTTAAGTACTTTCCATAAGCCTTACACGGCATTAATTAAAAATAAAATTGTTCCAATATTATTTAACAACACCGTTACGGGTAAAAACGTGAGTTTGGTTGTTAAAAAATCGGAGCTGAATAAAGCTTTAAACGTAATTCACGGTGAGATTTTTGGGGTTTCTAAAAAAATCAACATTGCCATTATTGGTCACGGTTTAGTAGGCGGAACTTTAATCAATCAGATTTTAGAATCAGCTGCAGCCATCGAAAAAAGAAAAGATGTTCGATTGAATGTTTTTGCAATTGCCAATTCTAAAAAATTACTTTTAAATAAAAATGGCGTAACTTCAAACTGGAAAACAGACATTGAAAAAGAAGGTCTTGCTTACACCATTCAGGATATTATTGCTTACGCCAATCAGCATCATTTAGAAAACCTAATCGCGATTGATAATACGGCAAGTGCTTCATTTGTAGAAAATTATATTCCGTTTATAGAAAGCAGTTTCGATTTAATTTCTTCGAATAAAGTTGCCAATACATTAAGCTATGGTTTTTATAAAGAATTGAGAAAAGCTTTGGCAGAAAACCAAAAGAATTATTTGTACGAAACCAATGTTGGTGCAGGATTGCCATTAATTGATACAATAAAATTATTACACCTTTCTGGTGAAAATATCACGAAGATAAAAGGAGTTTTCTCCGGTACTTTGAGTTATTTATTCAATAATTTTTCTGCAAAAGATGTTCCGTTTAGCGAAATTTTAAAAGAAGCAATTGATAACGGATACACAGAACCAGACCCACGCGAAGATTTATGCGGAAATGATGTGGGAAGAAAATTATTGATCTTGGCCAGAGAATTAGATTTGCAAAACGAGTTTGAAGAAATTTCGATTCAGAATTTAATTCCGGAACATTTACGTGATGGAAATGTTTCTGATTTCTTGACAAAACTAAAAGAATTCGACCCAATTTACGATAAAATAAAAGCCGATCAAAAACCAAATCACGTATTAAGATACATTGGTGAATTGTCTGGAGATTTGCAAAATGACAAAGGAAATCTGGAAGTAAAATTGGTTTCTGTTTCTTCAGATACTGCCTTAGGCGGATTAAAAGGTTCTGATTCTTTCTTCGAAATTTATACAGAATCTTACGGAGATCGTCCAATCGTAATTCAGGGAGCCGGTGCAGGTTCTGCGGTTACAGCGAGAGGAGTATTTGGAGATATTTTGAGATTGTCGGATAAAGGATAATATCGATTTTAGATTGCAGAGTTTAGATTTCTGATTTGAGCTCAAACAAAAACAAAAAACAAAAAAAATGAAAGTAACCCTAAACAGAGTAAACGACGCGTTTCATTTCAAACTAAAAAATGAAAGAGGTCATGTAGTTGATGTTGATAGCAGAGCCGAATTTGGCGGAAGCGATTTAGGTGCAAGTCCGATGGAATTAGTATTAATGGGAGTTGCAGGATGCAGTGCTATTGATATGATTTCGATTTTAAAGAAACAGCGTCAGGAAATAACATCCTTTAATGCTGAGGTCGAAGGCGAGCGCGTGCAAGTTGACGAAGCAAAACCTTTTAAAGAAATCAATGTCGTTTTTTATTTAGAAGGCGATATTAATCCTGAAAAAGCCCAACGCGCTGCACAGCTTTCTTTCGAAAAATATTGTTCAGTTGCCAAAACAGTTGAGCCAACAGCAACAATTAAATACAAAGTTGTGTTGAACAACGAAGCTTTATAATTAGAAAATGAGTCAATTAGAGAATTAGATAATTTTTAGATGAAGATTAACTAATGCTCTATAAAGTTTAAGTTTTAAGTTCTTGTTTTAGGCAATGCAGAAAACTTGAAACTTGAAACATGAAACAAGAAAAACAAACAAAATGAACGAACAAGAATTTGGTTTTGAAACACAAGCCATCCGTACACATTTAGAAAAAACACAATTTCAGGAACATTCAACTCCTTTGTATTTATCATCGAGTTTTGTATTTGAGGATGCCGAAGATATGCGAGCCTCTTTTACAGAAGAAAAAGTCCGCAATATTTACTCTCGTTTCAGTAATCCAAATACCACAGAATTTGTTGACAAGGTATGTGCAATGGAAGGCGCCGAAGCTGGTTATGCTTTTGCAACCGGAATGGCAGCGATATATTCTACATTTGCCGCTTTATTGGATTCTGGCGATCACATTGTATCTGCAGGAAGTGTTTTTGGGTCTACGCATGCGTTGTTTATGACTTATTTCCCAAAATGGAAAATTGAAACTTCTTATTTTGATATCAATAAACCAGAAACAATAGAAAGTTTCATCAAGCCAAATACCAAAATTTTATATGCAGAAACGCCAACAAATCCAGGTGTCGATGTAGTAGATTTGGAATTATTGGGTCAAATTGCAAAAAAGCATAATTTGATTTTAATAATCGACAATTGTTTTGCCACGCCATACATTCAGCAGCCTATTAAATATGGCGCTCACATCGTGATTCATTCAGCAACAAAATTAATCGATGGGCAAGGACGCGTTTTAGGCGGAGTTGCAGTTGGAGAGGCTGAATTGATTCGTAAAATATACCTGTTTTCAAGAAATACAGGACCGGCAATGTCACCGTTTAATGCCTGGGTTTTGTCAAAAAGTTTAGAAACTCTGGCAGTTCGTGTTGATAAACATTGCGAAAATGCTTTAAAAGTAGCGGAGTTTTTAGAAAATCACCCAAATGTAGAAAGCATTAAATATCCGTTTTTAAAATCGCATCCAAAATATGAGATTGCCAAAAAACAAATGCTTTTAGGGGGTAATATCATCGCCATTGAAATTAAAGGCGGAATCGAAGCCGGGCGAAAATTTTTAGACAAGATAAAATTATGTTCGCTTTCGGCAAATATTGGAGACGTGAAAACGATTGTAACGCATCCAGCCTCAACAACACATAGTAAATTGTCTGTTGAAGAAAAACTGGCAGTAGGAATTACAGAAGGTTTAGTGCGTGTTTCTGTAGGTTTAGAAACAGTAAAAGATATTATTGCTGATTTAGATCAGGCGCTTTCTTAGATAATTTAGATTTTATACTTTAGATTTCAGATTTAAAAATCCGGAATCATTACTATAAATAACGATTTTTAGCTGTAATTCTATTACTGTTAAAAATCGTTATTCTATTTTGTAATAGTTTGAGTAAAAAGTATATTTTTGTTTGAATTAAAATTCAAATCTATTTAATAATCATAAACTTAAAACCAAACCAAACATGAGTAACTCTACTTACATTATTGACGAAGAATTGTTCGCTTCTAAAGGAAGCCGTATCCTAAATTATATTTTAGATATTATTTTTATTATGTGCTTAATATTTGCTTTAGCTTTCATATTGGCCATCTTAGCTGGTCTTTTTCAATGGAACGGAATATTACTTTGGTTAAGTGATATGGGTGATCTTAGTGGTCAGATAGTTTTTATTGGAGTTACAATTTTTTATTATACAATTACAGAAGGGTTTTTAGGAAGATCATTGGCAAAACTTATTACAGGTACAATTGTGGTAAATGAAAACGGTGAAAAACCATCTTTTGGTACTTTTTTGAAAAGAAGTTTATGTCGTTTAATTCCATTTGAAGCTTTTTCTTTTTTAGGTGATTCAGGTAGAGGTTGGCATGATACAATATCTGATACATATGTAGTTAACAAAAAAGATCTGGCGGAAAATTTAAAAACGTTTCATGAGTTTAATTTAATTGGAGTTCAGGAAGTAGAAGCGTAAAGAAGGAATGAAAAATATAAAATTAAAAAACACCGATCAAAAGAGTAGTGACTTTATCTATATTCTTGAAAAGAAATTATTAACTTTTGATCGTGATCGTTTTTTTAACTGTATTATTGATTTTGTCTTTATACTTGTCACAATATTCATGGTTACATTTGTTATTGTAATTATAGGGAATATTTTGCAATGGGATATCTATAGAATGTGGGAAGAAACTTTGATTAGTCTTGGATTCATAGGAACGTATCTTTCTTTTGCAATGGTCTACTATTTTATTTTTGAAGGTCTCTTGGGTAGAACTTTAGGTAAAATTATTACGGGCAGCGTTGTAATTAATGAGTATGGTCTAAAGCCGGGTTTTGGCGCAATTTTCAAAAGGACATTAAGTCGTCTTATTCCTTTTGATGCTTTATCTTTTTTGGGAGAATCAGGAAGAATGTGGCATGATTCTCTTTCTGATACATATGTTGTTGAGAAAAACATATTAGAAGATCAAATGAAATTGCAGGAATTGAATTTAATTGGAACTGAAGATATAATTTGATAGGCTAAGTAGAATTTAAATCTTATTCTGTGATTATTCTCATATAAAAAGTATATTTTTGTTGTTTAAAAATATGAAGATTTGTGATTTAGCTAAAAATCTAAAATCTCAACTCAACAATTAAAATATAAAGAAGTGCTTTCAAAGAAAACAAAATACGGAATTAAAGCTTTAACTTATTTGGCCAGACGCGAAAACAACGAGCCTGTACAAATTGCCGAAATTGCCAAAAGTGAACATATTTCGATAAAATTTTTAGAGAGTATTTTGCTGTTACTTAGAAATTCAGGTTTTCTTGGTGCAAAAAAAGGAAAAGGCGGAGGCTACTATCTGATAAAAGATCCGAAAGACATTAGTATGGCAAAAGTCTATCGTATTCTCGAAGGTCCAATTGCATTGTTGCCTTGTGCAAGTCATAATTTTTATGAAAGATGTGACGATTGCGATGATGAATCTACATGCGCTGCAAGACGTTTAATGACTGAAGTTCGTGATAATACGCTTAAAATTCTTGAAAGTAATTCACTGGCAGATATTGCATTTTAGTCAATTTCTGTTCTCAATAAAAAAAGACCTTTTCAGTAAATGGAAAGGTCTTTTATTTTTGTCCTGCAAGGTTTTCAAAACCTTGTAGGTATATCTATGTAGGTATCGTATAACGTTAAATATTTTTTACCGCAGAGATCTATCTAAGAACTTTAAAAAACACAAAGTTCACAACGCTTTGCGTACTTAGCCTGTGAAAACACAACTTAAATCTTAGTGAACTCTGCGAAAAACCTTTGTGATCTCTGCGTTAAAAAATAATTAGGATGTATAAATCTTTAATGTTTCTCCACAACATTTAGCGTTGATCCTTAGATATCTCTAAATAGATATCTATTAGAATCATATTTACAAAGTTTTGGAAATTTTGCGGGATTGGAATTTTATTCTAAAAAATCAATTTATATCCGGCAATGAAAAGCATTATAGCAATGGCATTTCTCAGCAATAAATCGGGTACTTTTCCGCTTAACATGCTTCCTATAAAAATTCCAGGAAGAGATCCCATTAATAATTGACCAAGTAAAACCAAATCTAAATTTCCCATTGAGGCATGTCCAATTCCGGCAACAAGAGTTAAGGGAACAGCGTGCGCAATTTCGGTTCCAACCAAACGAGGTGTTGGTAAAAGCGGATAAAGAAAAAATAAAGTAACCGTACCCAGAGCTCCGGCACCAATAGAAGTTAGTGTTACCGTAGCGCCTAATAAAACCCCAATTCCAATAGTAAGCATATTTTGAGTATGACTTTCACTATGAAATTTATCTCCGGCATGTTTTTGAGAAAAGACTAAAAGTTTCTTTTTAAACAAAATAGCTACTGATGTAAAAAGAAGTGCCCATCCCAAACTGTACTTTATTACAGCATTTATAGTTGAAATATCAGTTTTAATACTATTTAAAATCCAAAGTGTAAGCAAAGCCGCCGGAACACTGCCCAAAGTAAGCCAGCCTGTAATAGACCAATTGATATTTCCTTTTTTATGATGGACAAATACGCCTCCCATTTTGGTAAAAGCAGCATATAATAAATCGGTACCAACTGCTGTGGTTGGCGGAATACCAAACCATAATAAAATCGGAGTCATTAAAGAACCTCCGCCAACACCTGTTAATCCAACAACAAAACCAACCACCAAACCTGCAATTACAAGACCAATCTGAAAATCCATAATAAATATTTGGCGTAAAAGTAACAACAATTTTATAATTATCCTATGGAAATGGTAGACATTAAAAGATGTATTTAAAAACCAAATGTTTAGTAAATGTTTGTTGTTTAAATAAGATGAAATATGCTGTTATTTGTTAAAATATTCCGTTGAAACTTTAAATATTTCGTTATAGTGTAATTAATGGATTATTAAGGGGTTAAAAAAATAAAAATATTGTTTTGATATTTAGAAATAAGTAGTATTTTTGCAAAGTAATCTAGTAAGCCGATAGGGTAATAGATTTTTTAAAAAAGAAACATAGAAATATGGAGAAAGAACTGAAAATAAATAGTGTTGATGTAAAGACTGATACGTCGATAAAAGAAAAATTATGGGTTATCATACCGGTAGTTTTGCTTGTAGGGTTGTTAAGTACTTTGATCTACAATCATTATGCTGACTTTTCATGGAATGGTTTTGTTTCAGGATTTAATCAGGAGTTTTTGGTTTTTTTCTTTATTGGTATTTTTGCTCAGTTGGTAGACGGAACTTTAGGAATGGGATACGGAGCAACTTCAACCTCTTTTTTATTGGCTTATGGGGTTCCGCCGGTTGTGAGTAGTACAGCGGTCCATGTATCTGAAATGTTTACAACAGGAGCATCGGCGCTTTCTCATCATCGTTTTGGAAACATCAATAAAAAACTGGTAAAGCATTTATTGATTCCGGGAGTTTTAGGTTCAATTACTGGAGCTTATTTACTATCAGATGTTATCAATGGAGATTTTATCAAGCCATTTATTGCAGTTTACATGATTATTTTGGCTGTTATTATTATCAAAAAAGCATTGAAAAAAACAATTGTAAAAAAGAAAACAAAAAAATTAAGTGTTTTGGCTGCTTTTGGAGGTTTTATGGATTCTGTTGGCGGTGGAGGCTGGGGACCAATTGTAACTTCTACATTGTTAGGAAGAGGAAGAAATCCACGTTACACTATTGGTTCAGTAAATGCGGCTGAGTTTGCCATTTCGTTTGCAAGCGGAATTACATTCATGCTTTTTGGAGGAATTCACGGTTGGCAGGTAATCATCGGTTTGATTTTAGGAGGTGTAATTGCAGCACCACTTGGAGCTTACCTTGTAAATAAAATCAAAAGAAAACCAATGATGATTGCAGTTGGAATTTTAATTATATTATTGAGTTTAAAAACATTATCTAAATTATTGTAATCGATTTTTTAGGAAGGAAAGAGAATATGAGCGCGACAATTATACAATCATTATTAGATAAAACAAAAGATCTTTCGCTTGACGAAACATTAGTTTTTTTAGCAAATGAATTTCCGGGAAAAGTGATTTTTTCGACATCTTTTGGTCAGGAAGATCAGGTAATTACAGATTTTATTGCAAAAAGTAATACTGATATTACCATTTTTACATTAGATACTGGAAGACTATTTCAGGAAACTTATGATGTTTTTCACAAAACATTAAAAAAGTACAAAAGACCAATTGAAGTTTATTTTCCGGAAGCTACAGCAGTAGAAAATTTATTAAAAACAAAAGGACCTAATAGTTTTTACGAATCGGTAGAGAACAGAAAAGAATGCTGTTTTATTCGAAAAGTAGTTCCGCTACGAAAAGCTTTAGCTGGAAATTCAGTTTGGATAACAGGTTTAAGAGCAGAACAATCGGAAAACAGACAAGATTTGAATTTGTTTGAATACGATGGAGGTTTCGAAATCATCAAATTCAATCCATTATTAAAATGGACTTTAGAAGAAGTTGAAGCGTATTTGCAAGAAAACAATGTTCCTCAAAATGCTTTACATAAACAAGGTTTCGTAAGTATAGGATGCGCGCCATGTACAAGAGCCATTTTTCCCGGAGAAGATATCAGAGCCGGAAGATGGTGGTGGGAATCAAGTCATAAAGAATGTGGTTTGCATAGCGCTAAGAAAGAGTAAAGAAGCAAGAGAATAGAGTAAAGAGAATAGAACAAAGAGGAAAGAATTAAGATTTAAAGTTCCGGAGGAACGATTTATATTGTAGCGTCGGGTTTTAACCCGATGGAGAATAGAATAAAGAATATAGAGAATAGAATAAAATGTTGAGAGTATCAGAATCAAGCAAAAATTTGAAACTTGAAACCTGAAACAAACAAAATATCAAACAAAAAAACAATGAGTTCAGTATTAAAAACAAACGCTTTAGAGAGTGAAGCAATATACATTTTCAGAGAAGTAATTTCACAGTTTGACAAACCGGTTTTACTTTTCTCTGGAGGAAAAGATTCTATAACATTAGTGCGTTTGGCACAAAAAGCATTTTTCCCTGCAAAGATTCCGTTTCCTCTTTTGCACGTTGATACGGGACATAATTTCCCTGAAACAATTGCTTTCAGAGATAAATTAGTAGAAGAATTAGGATTAGAGTTGATCGTTCGTAATGTTCAGGATGCTATTGATGAAGGAAAAGTGGTAGAAGAAACTGGTAAATATTCTAGTAGAAACAGCTTGCAGACAACAACACTTTTAGATGCAATCGAAGAATTTAAGTTTGATGCTTGTATTGGTGGTGCACGTCGTGATGAAGAAAAAGCTAGAGCAAAAGAGCGTATATTTTCAGTTCGTGACGATTTTGGTCAATGGGATGAAAAAAACCAACGTCCGGAATTGTTTGATATTTTGAATGGAAAAATAGAAAATGGTCAAAACGTTCGTGTTTTCCCAATTTCAAACTGGACAGAATTAGATGTTTGGAGTTATATTGAAAAAGAACATATTGAGATTCCGTCAATCTATTTTTCACATAAAAGAAAAGTTTTTTTGAGAGACGGTTTAATCTGGTCACATTCTCCTTATGTGTACCAAGAAGAAGACGAACAAATCGAAGAAAGAATTGTTCGCTTCAGAACCGTTGGAGATATGAGTTGTACAGCCGCAGTTGAATCATATGCAGCAACTATCCAGGAAGTTGTAGGAGAGATTAGAGAATCTACCATTTCTGAAAGAGGAGCCAGAATCGATGATAAACGTTCTGAAGCCGCAATGGAAAAGAGAAAACAACAAGGATATTTTTAATTCAATTAAAAATTTAGAATTAAAAATTAAAAATCTCTACAGTAAAATTCAAAAACAAAAAAACAACAGGTTTAAATTTTAGACAAAGTTTTTCAAAACTTGAAACTTGAAACAAAATTAAAACCTGAAACAAATATTAAGATGGAAGTTTTAAAAATAGCAACAGCAGGAAGTGTAGATGACGGAAAAAGTACTTTGATCGGAAGATTATTGTATGATACAAAATCATTGACGACAGACAAAATAGAAGCAATCGAAAAAAGCAGTAAACAAAAAGGGTACGATTATCTTGATTTTTCTTTGGCAACTGATGGATTAGTAGCTGAAAGAGAGCAAGGAATCACGATTGACGTTGCACATATTTATTTTTCGACTGCAAAGAAAAGTTACATTATTGCCGATACTCCGGGTCACGTAGAATATACCAGAAACATGGTTACAGGAGCTTCGACTTCTCAGGTTTCTATCATTTTAATTGATGCCAGAAAAGGTGTAATTGAGCAGACTTATCGTCACTTTTTTATCAATAATTTATTGAGAGTAAAAGAGGTAATTGTTGCGATTAATAAAATGGATTTAGTTGATTATTCAGAAGAAGTTTTCAATAAAATCAAAGCCGATTTTCAGGCATTAAATGCAAAAAGCACATTTAAAGAGCAAAACGTAAGTTATATTCCGTTAAGTGCAATCAACGGTGGAAATGTAGTTGATAAATCGGAGAATATGACTTGGTACGATGGTCAAACTGTATTGGAACATTTAGAAGGATTGCATTCTTCAGATGTTTTTGAAGCAGGAAAAGCACGTTTCCCGGTTCAAACCGTTATTCGCCCGAAAACAGAAGAATACCACGATTTTAGAGGTTACGCAGGAAAATTATACGGAAACTCAATTAAAGTTGGAGATGCTGTAACAGTTCTTCCTTCTTTAACAGAATCAAAAGTTTCAAAAATTCACTTTTTCGATAAAACATTTGACGAAGCCGTTGCAGGTTCATCGATCACAATCGAATTAGAAAATGATATTAATGTTACCAGAGGCGATATGATTGTAAAATCATCTGAACTTCCAAAAATTGAAAAAGAAATCACAACAACAGTTTGTTGGATGGACAGTAAAAAACTGGTTGCGGGTACAAAATATATTGTACAGCACAACACAAACTCGGTTTTAGCAAAAGTAGAAAGTATCAAAAATACAATCTCAACCGATTATTCAGGAACAAAAGAAGCATCGCAATTAGCGATCAACGAAATTGGAGAAGTAACCATCAAATTAAGCAAGCCTTTATATTTTGATGCCTATAACGATAACAAATCAAACGGAGCATTTATCTTAATTGATACAGCAACGAACACAACAGCAGGAGTAGGATTCATTAGATAGTTTTCACTGCTGTAAGCAATAAGCTTTAGGCTGTAAGCTTTTAGCAAAAAATGTATAACACGGTACGCAAGAAAGCCTACAGCTTATTGCCTAAAGCCTAAAGCATTAAAGAAAAATGGAAAGTTTTAGAACAGAAATAGAAAATCCGATAGTTCAAAAAGAGATTATCGATCTTGAAAAAAAGATTCATTTATTCCGTGGAGGAAAAATTGATGATGAGCGTTTTCGTAGTCTTCGTTTAGCGCGTGGAATTTACGGACAACGTCAGGAAGGCGTGCAAATGATTCGTATCAAATTGCCTTACGGTAAAGTAACGAGCGAACAGTTGGTACGTATTACTAAAGTTTCTGACGAATATTCTACAGGGCGTTTGCACATTACAACGCGTCAGGATATTCAGATTCACTACGTAAGTTTAGACAGAACTCCGGAACTTTGGGCAAATTTGGCTAAAGATGATATCACTTTGCGTGAAGCTTGTGGAAACACCGTTCGTAATATTACAGGAAGTGAATTGGCTGGTGTTGATGTAAACGAACCGTTTGACGTTTCGCCTTACGCACACGCTTTATTTCAATATTTATTAAGAAACCCCATTTGTCAGGAAATGGGACGTAAATTCAAAATTTCGTTCTCTTCATCTGATGAAGATACTGCTTTGAGTTATTTACACGATTTAGGATTTATTCCCAAAGTTGTAGATGGCGTTCGCGGTTTCAAAATCATGTTTGGTGGCGGTTTAGGATCTCAGCCAGCACATGCTGAATTACTTTCAGAGTTTGTTCCGGCAAATGAAATCATCCCGACAGCAGAAGGAATTATCCGTATTTTTGACCGTTACGGAGAGCGTGCAAAAAGAATGAAAGCGCGTATGAAATTCTTAATCAAAGAAATGGGAAGAGATGTTTTTCTTGATTTAGTTGAAAAAGAGAAAAAAGCAATCGCTTTTGAAAACTACGAAATTGATACAACAGCTTTTGAAGGTGCAATTCCGGAACCATTATTAGAAGTTCCATCAGTTACTATTGAAGATACCAAAGCTTATGAAGCGTGGAAAAAATCAAATGTAATTAAGCAAAAGCAAGATGGTTATTATGCTATCGGAATTAAAGTTTTATTAGGAGATTTTTATACCGATAAAGCCAGATTATTAGCCGATTTAATTAAGAATTACGCAGCAAATGAATTACGTTTTTCATTGCGTCAAAATATTGTAATACGTCACGTAAAAGAAGAGAATCTTCCTTTCTTTTATCAGGAATTAGCCAAACTGGACTTCGTTCATTTAGGCTATAATTCTACAGCAGATATTACAGCTTGTCCGGGTACAGATACTTGTAATTTGGGGATTGCAAGTAGTACCGGGATTGCAGAAGAATTAGAAAAAGTTTTAAATGCCGAATATCCTGAGTATTTGAACAATCAGGAAATCGAAATCAAAATCTCTGGTTGTATGAATGCTTGCGGACAACACAATATGTCAGCAATTGGTTTTCAGGGAATGTCGATCAATTCAGGAAAACTAGTAGCTCCGGCATTGCAGGTTTTATTAGGTGGAGGAAGATTAGGAAATGGTGCAGGACGTTTTGCTGATAAAGTAATCAAAATTCCAAGCCGTAGAGGACCAGATGCTTTGCGTACCATCTTAAATGATTTTGATGCTAATGCAAACGGAGAAAAATTCCTTAACTATTACGATCAAAAAGGAGAGAAATATTTCTATGAAATTTTGAAACCTTTCGCAGATGTAACCAATCTAACCGAAGCTGATTTTGTAGATTGGGGTAATGCAGACAATTATGTAAAAGCAGTTGGAGTTGGAGAATGTGCCGGAGTTGTGATCGATTTAGTAGCAACTTTATTGTTAGAAGCTAAAGATAAATTGACATTTGCTCAGGAATCATTCGAGGAGGGAAAATGGTCAGACGCTATTTACCATGCTTATGCTGGATTTGTAAACGGTGCAAAAGCATTATTACTTTCAGAAAACGAAAAAACAAACAATCACGCAGGAATTGTTGATTTGTTTGATACCGTTTTTGTTGAAAGTGCAAAAATTGGATTACCAACAACATTCAGAGAATTGGTATATCAAATCAATCAAAATGAACCAAGTGAAGCCTTCGCAAAACAATATATTGAAGAAGGAATTGCGTTTTTTGCAATTATAGAAAAATACAGAGCTCAAGAATTAGCAAATGCTTAATATTAAACCAAAAGTAACTTTAGTCGGTGCAGGTCCCGGCGATCCGGATTTGCTTACGCTGAAAGGTGTAAAAGCATTGGCTGAAGCGAATGTGGTTTTGTACGATGCATTGGCCAATGACGAAATACTGGCTTACGCTCCTAAAAATTCCATCAAAATTTTTGTTGGAAAAAAGATAGGCAATCACGCTTATACGCAGGATCAAATCAATCAATTGATTGTTGATAATGCATTGACTTACGGAAATGTAGTGCGATTAAAAGGTGGTGATCCGTTTATTTTTGGGCGGGGAAGCGAAGAAATTGAATTTGCAGAAAGTTTTGGAATCGAAACAGTTGTCATTCCTGGAATATCTTCCGTAGTTGCCGTTCCCGCAAGTCTGGGAATTTCAATTACAAAAAGAGGTGTTTCAGAAAGTTTTTGGGCTATTACAGGAACAACTTCTGATAGAAAATTATCTGCTGATGTTGCTTTGGCCGCTCAATCATCTGCAACAGTTGTTATTTTGATGGGAATGCACAAATTGCCTCAAATTATCGATTTGTTTCAAAAAGAAGACAAAGGAGATTTGCCTGTAGCAATCATCCAAAACGGAACAACCAAAGATGAAAAAGTGGGAGTTGGAACAGTAAATTCAATTTTAGAAATTGTAAAAGAGAAGAAACTAAGTTCACCAGCAATTATCGTTCTGGGAGAAGTTGTGAGAGAAAGCAATAAATTAAAAGGATTTTACGAAGAATTTCTATCAAAAGAAATAGTTAGATAAAGTTCCGTAGGAACGATCCATATTGTAGCGCCGGGTTTCAACCCGGGGAACGCGAGATTATGATTTTGGATTTCAATCTAATGATGCAAAGAATTAAATTTATTAGGTTAAAAACGACCGAATTTAATTCGATAAAATAAAAATCATCTAATTTTGATTGGATAAAATTAAATGAAATGGAACAGAACGAATTATATCCGATATTCTTAAAACTTCACAATCTAAATGTGTTGATTGTGGGCGGAGGAAATGTTGGACTAGAAAAGCTCTCTTTTTTATTAAAATCGAGTCCGAATGCAAATGTTGAGGTTGTAGCGCCGGATTTTCATTTAGAAATTAAAGTATTAGCCGAAAATCATCCTTCAATTAAATTGACGGAAGCCAAATTTAAAAAGAAAATGCTCAAAAAACGCCATATGGTAATCGCTTGTACCGATGATTTTGAAGTCAATAAAAGGGTTTACGAATTGTCGAGAAAGCGTTATTTGATTTGCAATATTGCCGATACACCAGATTTGTGTGATTATTATTTAGGCGGAATCGTAACGAAAGGAAACGTAAAAATTGCTATTTCGACCAACGGAAAATCGCCAACAACCGCTAAAAGGTTAAGAGAGTTTTTTGAAGAGGTAATTCCGGAAGATATCAACCAAATGGTAGAAAATCTTAATGAATATCGCAAAACCTTAAAAGGCGACTTTGAAGAAAAGGTAAAAAGAATGAATGAAATAACCAATTCATTAAAAAATAAAGAATAGAAAATTGCGCAAAGAAATCAATGACAAAAATCATTGGCAGTAGAATAAATTATTCGTTTCTTTGTATTATTAAGAATGATTATAAACAACAACCATAATGATTAAAACAGATATACTTATAATTGGAGCAGGACCAACAGGTTTATTTGCCGTTTTCGAGGCAGGATTATTAAAATTAAAATGTCATATTCTAGATGCTTTGCCACAAGCAGGAGGACAACTTTCAGAATTGTATCCAAAAAAGCCTATTTATGATATTCCTGGTTTCCCTGAAGTTTTAGCAGGAGATTTAATTGATAACTTACAAGAGCAAATTAAGCAGTTTGAGCCAGGTTATACATTAGGAGAACGCGCTGAAACTATTGAAAAACAAGAAGACGGAAGTTTTATCGTAACCTCAAATAAAGGAACTAAATTTCACGCGCCTGTTATTGCAATCGCTGGAGGTTTAGGAAGTTTTGAGCCTCGTAAACCACTTATAGAAGATATCGAGTTTTATGAAGATAAAGGAGTAAAATACTTCATCAAAAATCCGGAGAAATTCAGAGATAAGAGAGTTGTAATTGCCGGAGGAGGAGATTCAGCATTAGACTGGAGTATCTTTTTGGCCAATGTAGCTTCAGAAGTAACTTTAATTCACCGTAGAAATGAGTTTAGAGGAGCTCTTGATTCTGTAGAAAAAGTACAGGAATTAAAAACATCTGGGAAAATTAAATTAATTACGCCTGCAGAAGTAATCGGAATCAATGGTGCAGAGCACGTTGAATCGTTAGATATCGAAGAAAACGGAGCACACCGCAAAATTGAAACAGATTTCTTTATTCCACTTTTCGGATTAACGCCAAAATTAGGGCCAATCGCAGACTGGGGATTAGAAATCGAAAAAAATGCCATTAAAGTAAACAATGCATTAGATTATCAAACTAATATTCCGGGAATCTTCGCAATTGGAGACGTAAACACATACCCAGGGAAATTGAAATTGATTTTATGTGGTTTCCACGAAGCGACTTTAATGTGTCAGGCTGCATACGCAATTATCAATCCGGGTAAAAAATATGTATTAAAATATACAACAGTTTCTGGAGTAGACGGTTTCGACGGAACTCGTAAAGAAGCGCCGAAAGCAGTTGTGAAAGCTATAGTTTAGTTTTTAAGCTTCTAAGATACTAAGGTTCTGAGGTTCTAAGTTTTTTACTTAGCATCTCAGAACCTTTCTCGTTTACAGTCTTTTATGGAATATTAATTTCAAAACTTTCTATCTTAGTAACTCAGAATCTTAGAACCTTAAAAAAATGGCTTTCGACGAAAATAATGCGCAAAGAATCCGAAGGTTTCTACAACACAAAGAAGCTGACTTTTTCGAAAAGAAAATGTTTGGCGGACTTGTTTTTATGGTAGACAATAAAATGTGCTGCGGAACCCGACTTGACAAACAAACGGGAGAAAATCTTTTGCTTTGCAGAATTGATGATATTGCCTATACAGATGCAATAGAAAGAGACGATATAATACCAATGTCAAGCTCTGAAAGACCAATGAAAAACTATATTTTCGTCACAGAAAACGGCTGGCAAAGAAATAAGGATTTAGAGTTTTGGTTACAGCTTTGTTTAGATTTTAATCCGCTTGCAAAAGCAAGCAAGAAAAAATAAGTAAAAGGACGATTATTTATAATATTGACAAATCCCAGAAGGATGTTATATTTATAGAATTAAGGATATTTATGGAAGAAACCCCATCGGGTGACATATTAAATTATAATAATGAGGTATCGCTCCTCTGGAGCTTTGGTCAAACGGATAATTTTCGGCTATAAAATATTATGCTCCTCCGGAGCTTTTAATACAAGCAAAACACAAAGAAAAATTTTAAACTTAGAACCTCAGTCCCGAGGCTTCAGGATTGCAACTTAGAAACTTAAAAAAACATTTGCAAGTCGCAAGGCTATTTCATACCTTTGCACTGTTCTTAAAATTATTGAAAGTTATCACGAAAGGCGGAGGGAAAGACCCAATGAAACCTTAGCAACCCTTTATCATAAAGAAGGTGCTACATTCTACTTTTTACTAATTCATAGTATTAAAGATAGATAACACAAATACATAAAAGTATTTCTCAAAACTCTTCCTGACAACCATACAATATTATTTTACTGAATTCAGTATCATGAGCGAATCATTGACGCATTTTTTGCTGTCAATAGTTCCCGCTTTCGTCTTTATCTCTCCGTTTCACTGCGAGGATATCGACTCAATCGGGGCTAGTTAGCTTACAATAGTGAATTCTTGGAATTAATGTGAATCAAAACGCGTATCCTAACAGGTTTTCAAAGCCTATTAGGTATGTTTTAAATAATAGAATAAAAAAAGCTTAGTGTCTTAGCGTCTTCGTGGCAAAAGGCAAGCAGTCATGGCAATAACAATTCAGGAAGCAATAAAAAAAAATATCCTAATCCTTGATGGAGCAATGGGAACAATGCTGCAACGCTATAATTTCTCGGAAGAAGATTTTCGTGGAGAGCGTTTCAAAGATTTCCCCCATCCGTTAAAAGGAAACAACGATTTACTATCCATAACACAACCACAAGCGATCCGCGATGTTCACGCTGCCTATTTTGATGCAGGTGCTGACATTGTAGAAACCAATACTTTTTCAGGAACTACGATCGGTATGGCCGACTATTTCCTGGAAGATTTGGTTTATGAATTAAATTACGAATCGGCTAAAATTGCCCGAGAAGTAGCCGATGAATTCACCGCTAAAAATCCGGAGAAACCACGTTTTGTTGCCGGATCCATCGGACCAACAAACAGAACGGCAAGTATGTCGCCAGATGTAAACGATCCGGGTTACAGAGCCGTAACGTTTGATGATTTGCGTATTGCTTACAAACAACAAGTCGAAGCTTTAATGGATGGAGGATGCGATTTACTTTTGGTAGAAACTATTTTCGACACCTTAAATGCTAAAGCAGCACTTTTTGCAATCGAAGAAGTAAAAGACGAACGCAATTTGGATATTCCAATCATGGTTTCGGGAACAATTACCGATGCTTCAGGAAGAACACTTTCTGGTCAAACGGTTGAGGCGTTTTTGATTTCAGTATCACATATTCCGTTATTGAGTGTTGGGTTCAATTGTGCTTTAGGAGCCGATTTATTGAAGCCGTATTTAAAAGCATTATCTCAGCATACACAGTTTAACGTTTCGGCACATCCCAATGCAGGTTTGCCAAACGCTTTCGGACAATACGATGAAACGCCGGAACAAACTCAGGCGCTAATCAAAGAATATTTAGATGATAATTTAATCAATATAATTGGCGGTTGCTGCGGAACAACTCCGGATCATATTCGATTAATTGCTGAGGTTGCGAAGGGTTATAAGCCGAGAGTAGCGCCGATATTAGTCTAATTAATATAACTATGAGAATATTTATAATCGCATTAGCCTTTTTTTCTTTTTTTGCAATTGAGAAATTTTATGCACAAACTGCGGAAATACATTTTAAAAAAGGAAAAGAAAGCTATGAAAAAGAGGATTATATAAATGCTCTTATTGAATATAATAAAGCAATAGAGATTAATCCCAATTATTCGAGAGCATACTGTGGAATTGGAATTATAAAAGCAAAAAAAGAACAATATAAAGAAGCTATAATTGACTATAATAAGGCAATTGAACTTAATTCCAAATATATAAATGCTTATTTTAATAGAGGAATTGCGAAAAAATGTCTTAAGAATTACAGAGAAGCAATAAATGATTTAAATAAAGCTGTACAATTAAATAATGATGATTTAGACAATTTTCCTGATATGTATTATTCCGAAAGAGCTTCAGCTAAAACGGCGTTTAATGATTACAGTGGAGCGATAACTGATTATAATAAAGCAATTGAGTTTAGTAATAAAGATGCTGATTTATATTATAGCAGGGCAAGTGTAAAGTATAGTTCGAGTGATGCTATTGGATCAATGGCGGATTATGATAGAGCAATTGAACTTAATCCAGATTTTACCAACGCATATTATAATAGAGGTTTGATTAAATATGATAATTTAGATTATAAAGGAGCTATTAGTGATTTTAGTAAAGCAAGTGAATTGAGGCCTGACTTTTCGCGACCTTATTCTGCTAAAGGAGATGCATTTGCTAAATTGGAAAAATATGATGATGCAATTATTTATTATGATATAGCGATTAAACAAAGTCCGGATCGTCCAGAGTTTTACCATAATAGAGGGCTTAGTAAATTAAAATTAAATAAAAAAAATGAAGCCTGTTCTGATTTTAAAAAAGGAAAAGAATTAGGTGGAAAGTCTTCAGCTGAAGCGATAAAGGCAATTTGTAATTAAATATGTTACGGAACAAATAGATTATTATATAACAAATGTTGCGTGAGGGATAGAAGTGAAAAGCCCACAGCCTGACGAAGGAAGTGCGAGGACTTGTAGCGGATAGCCCGACCCTTGGGGCACGCCCAAAATAAGATTATTAAAAAACGAAATATACCTACAAGGTTTCGAAAACCTTGCAGGAAAGAAAAGAATAAAAAAAACTCAGAACCTTAGTCCCGAGGCTTCGGGATCAGGATCTTAGTAACTTAGAAAAAATGGCAGAAAAAAGAAGAGACCTTGTATTAGCAGGATTAGAACCGTTAATTATTACGCCCGAAAGTGTTTTTGTAAACGTTGGGGAACGTACGAATGTAACCGGTTCACGAAAATTCCTTCGCTTAATTAAGGAAGAGAAATATGACGAGGCGCTTGATATTGCAAGACAACAAGTAGAAGGTGGAGCACAAATCATCGATATTAATATGGATGAAGGAATGCTTGATGGTGTTCAGGCAATGACTAAATTTTTGAATTTAATTGCATCAGAACCGGATATTTCGAGAGTGCCGATTATGATCGACAGTTCGAAATGGGAAATCATCGAAGCGGGTCTAAAAGTAGTACAAGGAAAAAGTGTTGTAAATTCCATTTCATTGAAAGAAGGTGAAGAAGCCTTTATTCATCATGCCAAATTAATCAAACGTTACGGAGCGGCTGCGATTATTATGGCTTTTGACGAAGTAGGTCAGGCCGATAATTTTGACCGAAGAGTCGAGATTTGTCAGCGTTCGTATGATATTTTGGTTAATAAAGTTGATTTTCCTCCACAGGATATCATTTTCGATTTAAATATTTTCCCCGTTGCAACCGGAATGGAAGAACATCGCCTGAATGCTTTGGACTTTTTTAGAGGTACAAAATGGGTTAGAGATAACTTGCCTCATGCGCATATTAGCGGTGGAGTAAGTAACGTTTCGTTTTCTTTTAGAGGAAACGATCACGTTCGTGAAGCGATGCACTCGGTGTTTTTATACCACGCAATCAAGAACGGAATGACGATGGGAATTGTGAATCCGGAGATGCTTTCGATTTACGATGATATTCCGAAAGATTTATTAGAACACGTTGAAGACGTAATTCTGGACAGGCGTGACGATGCGACAGAACGACTTTTAGATTTTGCTGAGAACGTAAAAGGCGAAGTAAAATCAGATGAAAAAGCGATTCAGGAATGGCGTTTAGGAACGGTTCAGGAAAGAATTACACATTCATTAGTAAAAGGAGTTGATGCTTTTATTGAAGAAGATGTAGAAGAAGCCCGTTTGGCAGCAACCAAACCAATCGAAGTTATCGAAATCAATTTGATGACGGGAATGAATGTCGTAGGAGATTTATTCGGAAGCGGAAAAATGTTCTTGCCTCAGGTAGTAAAATCGGCACGTGTAATGAAAAAAGCGGTTGCATATTTATTGCCCTATATTGAAGCTAGTAAACAAGCCGGAGACAAACAAGGAAACGGGAAAATATTGATGGCAACCGTAAAAGGTGACGTTCACGATATTGGTAAAAACATTGTTTCGGTAGTTTTGGCTTGTAACAATTATGAGATTGTAGATCTTGGTGTTATGGTGCCTCCGGAAAAAATTATTGCTGCTGCAATTGAACACAATGTAGATATCATTGGTTTAAGCGGACTAATCACACCTTCGCTTGACGAAATGGTGTATCTGGCCAAAGAACTTGACAAACAAGATATTAAAATCCCGATTATGATTGGTGGAGCAACGACTTCGCGCGCGCATACCGCTGTGAAAATCGCTCCGCAATACAGAGAAACTGTAATTCACGTAAACGATGCTTCGCGCGCCGTGACAGTTGCAGGAAACCTGTTAGATCATAACCGTAAAATATATGCAAGCGATATTCGTGCAGAATACGATTCGTTTAGAGAAACGTTTTTAAATCGTTCAAGAGATAAAAACTTCTTGAGTATTGAAGATGCCCGTAAAAATAAAATGCAATTAGATTGGAGTGAATACACGCCGACAAAACCAAAATTTATTGGAAAACAAACCGTCGAGGTTGAACTAGATGTTTTGGTTCCGTATATCGACTGGACGCCATTTTTTCAAACTTGGGAATTGCATGGAAAATATCCTGCGATTTTAACAGATGAGGTTGTGGGTAAAGAAGCAACTTCTCTTTTTGCAGATGCTCAGGAAATGCTGAAAGTAATTTTGGCTGAGAAAAAACTACAAGCAAAAGGTATTTATGGAATTTTTCCTGCGAATCAGGTTGATGATGACGATATCGAATTGCGTGATGAAAATGGAAAAGTTTTAGAGAAATTCTTAACGCTTCGTCAGCAATCACAAAAAACAAAAGGCGCGCCGAATATTGCATTGTCTGATTTTATTCTGCCAAAAGAAAGCGGGATAGAGGATTATATGGGAGCTTTTTGTGTGACAACCGGTTTTGGTGTAGACGAATGGGCCGCAGAATTTGAGAAGGATTTGGATGATTATAATTCAATTATGGTTAAGGCATTGGCCGATCGTTTTGCTGAGGCTTTTGCCGAATATCTTCACGAAAAAGTTCGTAAAGATTTCTGGGGTTATGATATAGAAGAATCTTTAACAAACGAAGAATTAATTAAAGAAAATTATAAAGGAATTCGTCCGGCGCCAGGATATCCGGCTTGCCCGGATCACCTGGAAAAACCAACAATCTGGAAGCTCTTAAATGTAGCCGAAGAAATTGGAGTTACCTTGACGGAAAGCATGGCAATGTGGCCGGCTTCCTCTGTTTCCGGATATTATTTCGGAAACCCGAAAAGCAGGTATTTCGGACTCGGAAAAATAAAAGAAGATCAGGTGGTTGATTACGCCAAACGACGTAGCGTGCCAACAGATTACGCAATGAAATGGTTAAACCCTAATATAGCAGATTAAGAAAAGTTTCAGGTTTCAAGTTTCAGGTTCTCTAAAGCAACTTGAAACTTTGAAACCTGAAACAAAAAAAGATATTTGATTTATGTTTTTGATTCAGATTTTTTACACAAACAACTCAAAACTCATAATTCATAACTCATAATTTAAAGAATGAAAGTAACAGAACATATAGAAAACGCCAAAGGAAATACATTATTCTCATTTGAACTTATTCCGCCTCAAAAGGGGAAAAGCATTCAGGAATTATACGATAATATCGATCCGTTGATGGAGTTTAAACCGCCATTTATTGATGTAACAACTTCACGCGAAGAATACATTTATATTGATAAAGGCAACGGACTTTTGGATAAAAAGTTAACTCGTATGCGTCCGGGAACGCTTGGAATTTGCGCTTCTATAAAACATAAATACAATGTAGATACTGTACCACATTTGCTTTGCGGTGGTTTTACACAGGAAGAAACAGAATATATGCTGGTTGATTGTCAGTATTTGGGAATCAACAACGTAATGGCTCTTCGTGGTGATGCCATGAAAGATGAACAATCTTTTGTGCCAAAAGTTGGTGGTAATAGTTTTGCTATTGATTTGGTAAGACAAATAAACGATTTAAATTGCGGAAAATATCTGCATGAAGTTATGGATGCCGGCAATAAAGCTGATTTTTGTATTGGAGTTGCGGGATATCCTGAGAAACATTTAGAATCTCCTTCATTACAATCAGATTTAAAAAGACTGAAAGAAAAAGTAGATGCAGGAGCAGATTATGTGGTGACGCAGATGTTTTTTGACAATGCTAAATATTTTACTTTTGTAGAAAAAGCGAGAGAAATGGGTATTACAATTCCTATTATTCCGGGAATTAAACCAATTGCTGTTCAAAGACATTTACAAATTTTACCACAGATTTTCAGAATTGATTTACCGGAAGATTTAATCGATGCTGTTGATAAATGCAAAAACAATGCAGAAATAAAACAAGTAGGAATCGAGTGGGCAATTCAGCAATCGTTAGAATTAAAAGCTGCCGGAGTTCCTGTTTTACATTATTATTCAATGGGAAAATCTGAGAATATTCGCCAAATCGCGAGTCAGATTTTTTAATATTTAAGACAATGCTGTAATCTTTGTCAAAGTTCAAAACTTTGAAAAAGATATTGCTAGCTTGGAATTTGGGAGTTAAAGTTTAGAATTTTTTAAATTTAAACATTATGGAAAAAGAAGAATTACAAGCGATAGCTTCTCAGCTAAAACATCCAACGGGAGAAAAAGGAATTGAAATGGCAAATATGATGAATGAAACCAACATCAATATGACGCGCCATTCTGTTCAAAATCTAAATATAAAAGCCGGAAATTCTATTTTGGAATTAGGCCACGGAAATGCGGGACATGTAGCATTTATATTTGAACAAGGCGAAAACCTGAAATACTTTGGACTCGAAATGTCTGAATTAATGTTTCAGGAAGCACGTCAGATAAACAGGAATTTTGTCTCTCAAAAACAAGCTTTCTTTTCACTTTATGATGGAAATACAATTCCGTTTGAAGAGGATTCTTTCGATAAAATATTTACTGTAAATACTATTTATTTTTGGCAGGAACCAGAAAAATTACTTCTCGAAATTTACAGGGTTCTAAGACCAAAAGGAAATTTTTGCATCACATTTGCTGAAGAAGACTTCATGAAGAAACTTCCTTTCACTCAATTTGAATTTGAACTCTACAACACCGAAAAAGCACAGCAATTAATAAAGAAAACACCTTTTAAAATTGTTTATACAGAAACTCAAACAGAGAAAGTAAAAAGTAAAACAGGAGAATTGGTTGACAGAGCTTTTACTACATTGGTTTTAGAAAAATAACAAAAAGTTAGAATAATAATTTTCGAACTCTTTTTTTGAGTACTTTAATTGATTTTTTTATTGCAAGTTTCTATTTCTGAATCCTAAATACTTTTTATAATTATGGAAGTTAAAAAAATCAATTTTCTCAAAAGTTACAGTAGTATTCTGTTGCTTCTTGGAGGTATTATTCTGGGAAGTATTTTAGGCCTTTTTTTTGGTAAAGATGTCATGGTTATAAAACCGCTTGGCGACATCTTTTTAAACTTACTTTTTACTGCAATTATTCCGTTAATATTTTTCACGATTGCTTCTTCTATTGCTAATTTAGAAAGAACAGAAAAGTTAGGGAAGCTTTTCATTATTATGATTGCTGTATTTTTAGCCACAGTTCTAATTTCGGCAATAGTTATGATTGCAGCAGTTTATCTTTTTCCTATCCACCAAAACATTATAATTTCTAAAGTTCCTATTGAAAATATTGAGTCAGCAAGTATTGGCGAACAAATTGCACAATTGCTTACGGTAAATGATTTCTTCGAATTGTTGTCCAGAAAAAGTATGCTGGCGCTTATTATTTTTTCGTTTTTAATTGGATTCGCCAGTTTGCAATCCGGAGAAAAAGGAAGCAGTTTTAGAAGTTTTCTGGATTCAGGAAATGAAGTTATGAAACAATTACTGAATATGATTATGAAATTGGCACCAATAGGTTTGGGCGCTTATTTTGCTTATCAGGTTGGCGTTTTCGGACCGCAATTATTTGGTGTTTATGCCAAACCGTTAGGGATTTATTATGGTGCTTGTATATTCTATTTCTTTGTGTTTTTTAGTTTGTATGCTTTTGTTGCAGGAGGGAAAAGAGCATTTAAAGTATTTTGGAGTAACAATATTACGCCTGCTTTAACAGCTGTAGGAACCTGCAGTAGTATTGCTACGATTCCCGCAAATCTCGAAGCGGCAGAAAGAATGAATATTCCAAATCATGTAAAAAACTTAGTTATTCCGCTCGGCGCACCTTTGCATAAAGATGGTTCCAGTATGTCATCTATCTTAAAAATAACAGTTCTTTTTGCCATGTTTGGAAAAGATTTTACCGAACCTTCAACCATACTTTTAGCCTTAGGAATTACTGTAATTGTTTCTATTGTAGAAGGCGGAATACCGAATGGCGGATATATTGGAGAAGTTTTGGCCATAACAGTTTATGGTTTACCAATGGAGCAAGCGTTGCCTGTAGCTATGATTTTAGGAACTCTTGTTGATCCAATTGCAACTTTATTAAACGTAAACGGCGATTTAATTTGTTCGATGATGATTTCGCGGTTTTCCGAAAAAACAAAATGGTAAAAAATTATTATTTATAACGATTTCAAAATAAAATAATGAATTCAGTATTACAACACGATTTAAACGATCTCGAAAATATTTTAGAAAAAGCAAAACAACAAGGAATAGATTTTTTAAATAATCTCGAAAATATTCCAACTTCTAATAAAAACTCAATTGATTATACCAGAGAATTAAACGAACTAGGCTTAGGCTCTTTGAGTGCGCTGAAAGAATTTAATGAGCGATTGGCACCTTTGATGGTTGCTTCTCCGGGGCCACGGTATTGGGGATTTGTTACCGGAGGATCAACTCCGGCGTCTATTGTGGGCGATTGGCTGGCTACGGTTTATGACCAAAATACGCAGGCGATAAAAGCACAAGGCGGCGCTTCGGCATTAATTGAATTTGAAACCATCAATTTATTATTGCAGTTATTTGAATTACCTGATTCTTTTTTAGGCGGATTTGTGACTGGAGCCACAATGTCAAATTTCACCAGTTTAGGAGTTGCGAGACAATGGTTTGGAAAACAATTTGGGAAAGATTTTGCCAAAAACGGAATTTCAGAACCAATTACTATTTTGACTGCAACACCACATTCTTCGTCAATAAAATCATTGGCAATGTTAGGAATTGGAAGTAATAATTACACGACAATTAAAACAATTGAAGGCAATCGTGAAGCAATTGATATCTCTGATCTAGAAAAAAACATTGAAAGCTTAAATGGAAGGCCTTTTATACTAATTTCAAGTGCAGGAACGGTTAATACGGCCGATTTTGACGATTTTCTGGCCATTTCAAAACTAAAAGAAAAATACAATTTCTGGTGGCATATTGATGCCGCTTTTGGTGGTTTTGCCGCAGTTTCAGATAAATTTAAACACTTAGTTGAAGGCTGGGAAAGAGCAGACAGTATTACAATTGATTGCCATAAATGGCTGAACGTTCCTTATGAAAGCGCTTTTTATTTGGTTAAAAAAGAACATACAACTTTACAAATAGAAACATTTCAAAATTCGAATGCGCCCTATTTAGGAAATCCGTTAGAGAATTTTAATTATTTGAATGTATTGCCTGAAAATTCAAGACGTTTAAGAGCTTTGCCGGTTTGGTTTTCATTATTAGCGTACGGAAAGGAAGGTTTTTGTGATATTGTCGAAAACAGTGCTTCAATGGCTTTGCATTTTGGAAATCAGCTTATCGAAGATGGAAATTTTGAACTATTGGCGCCAATTCGTCTTAATAATGTTTGTTTTACTTTAAAAGGAGATCATAATCAGGAAAAAGTTTCTCAATTCTTAACAGAGTTAAATGACCGCGGCAAGGTTTTTATGACACCAACGGTTTATCGCAACCGAAAAGGAATCAGAGCTTCATTTGTAAATTGGCAAACTACAGAAAATGATATTAAAACAGTAATTGAAGAAATGAAAGCTGTTTTTTTAGAAATATAACAAAATCATAAGTATTTATTAAAAGTCCTGTTTATCCATAAACAGGACTTTTTTTGTGAATTTTTGTAAGTTTTTTAATAAAATGTTTTTGTCTTTCTTTAACCCTTTTGATTATTTTTTAAGCAATTATTAAGACTAAATTAAGTTAATCTTAATAATTGAGTCTTTTTTTTTGAGAAAAAACAGTTTAAAAGTTAATTGCAATCCTTATTTAGAATAATTAAATATAATTTGGAAAAACCCATTGGAGAAGTTAATTTTGTGCCAAATTTTAACTGTCATTCAAATTTTAAATAATGCAAATAAAAAGATTGTTAATCTTGATGCTGGTTTTGCTGGCTTCAATTCAGGGTTTTTCGCAAAGTAGTAAAGTAAATTTAACCGGTGTCATTTTAACAGATAGTGGTCAGCCTGCTGAAGGTGTTTCTGTAGCATTAAAAGGAACAGCTTATTCAACATTAACAAATGAAAAAGGGGAATATGAACTAAGTGCCGAACCGGGCAATTATGTTTTATCCGTTACCTATGTTGGATACAAATCAAAGCAAACAAAAATTAATTTACAATCTAATCAAACTGCACCAAGCATTAGTATAGAAGAAGATATGGCTGCTTTGGATGAGGTTCAGGTAACTGGGAAGTCTAAAGTGCAACGTGTTAAAGAACAAGCTTATAATATTTCATCAGTTGATTTGAAAAAGCTGTACAATACTTCTGCCGATTTAAATCAGGTTCTGAATACTACTACAGGAATCCGAGTTCGTGAATCTGGAGGGATGGGTTCTGAATTTAAATTTTCTATTAATGGCTTTGCAGGAGAACAGGTTAAGTTTTTTTTAGACGGAATTCCGTTAGATAATTATGGTTCATCTTTTACATTAAATAATATTCCAACTAATATAGCAGAACGTATTGATGTTTATAAAGGTGTAGTGCCAATTGACCTTGGTGGTGACGCACTAGGAGGTGCTGTAAATATTGTTACAAACAGAAGTATCGAAAAATTTATTGATGCGTCTTATAGTATTGGATCTTTCAATACACATAAAGTTTCCCTAAATACAAGATTTACGAGTAAAAAAGGTATTGTAACCAATCTTACTGCTTTTGGAAATTATTCTGATAATGATTATAAAGTAGATGCAAGTATTCCTGATCCTTTTTCAGGAGTTTTTGGACCGGTTCAAAAAGTAAAACATTTTCACGATGGCTATAAGCAAGCTGCTTTGATGGCTGAAGTAGGTGTAAAAGATAAAAAATATGCTGATTACTTAATGTTCGGCGTAGGGGCAAGTGCTAATAAAAAAGAAATACAGCAAGGAATTACGATGTTAAGAGTTGTTGGAGATGCTTTTAGAGATGGTAAAAACTTTGTTCCTTCGATAAAGTATAAAAAAACAGGTTTGTTTACTAAAAATTTAACGGCAAGTTTAGCAGCATCTTATAATATATCACAAGAGCGAGTAGTAGATACTTCGTCTGCCAGATATGACTGGTCAGGAAATTACGAAATTAAAAATTATGAAAGCGGAGGTGAATTTCACTTAGAAAAGACATTGACAGTATTTGATATAAAATCGCTTCAGAGTAATGCTAATCTTATTTACAATTTAAATGAAAATAACGTTCTGGCATTTAATTATACACTTGTAAATTATAAACGTAAAGAAGACAATGAATATTCAAAAACCTATACGCCAAGCGAGCCTTTCGTAAATAAAAATATTTTAGGACTTTCTTATAATTTATCTGCACTTGAAAAAAGATTGACTTATACTGCTTTTGGTAAATTACTTAATTTGAACGGTGAAATAGTTACAAATGCTGGAACAACCTCAGAAATACAAGTAAAACCTGCATTTGATAATGTAGGATATGGAACTGCTGTTGCTTATTTTTTAATTCCTGAAATGCTCCAGCTAAAATTATCTTATGAACATGCTTACAGACTTCCATCAGCAGCAGAGTTATTAGGTAATGGGGTACAAGAGCTTGCAAATCCTAACCTTCAGCCTGAAATTAGTGATAATATTAATTTTGGTTTCAATTATAAAAAAGTTTATAAAACGCATTCTTTCGGATTAGAAACAAGTTTTATTTATAGAAAAGCAAAAGATTTTATACAACAAGGTCCTGCTAAAGGTGATGTTACCAAAAGCCAAAGTATAAATTTTGCAAATGTTAGGGTTACTGGAGTAGACGGAGTGGTACATTATGGTTATAAAGAATGGTTTACTGTAGACGTGAATGCGACTTATCAAAAAATGATAAATATGGATAATTCGCTTATGCCAGGAACTAATTTACCTAATGAATTATATAATACACAATTACCAAACACACCAATTTTGTACGGGAATGGTAATATAGGCTTTCATTTCAAAAAATTAAAATTTACAGATGATTTCCTGACGGTTAATTTATCGACTAACTTTTCTGACAGTTATTACCTGAATCCACCAACTTTAGGAAGTCAGAATAAAAAAGAAATTCCACAACAGCTTTATTACTCTGCGGCTATTGCTTATACATTAAAAAATGGACGTTATAATATTGCTTTAGAATGCAATGATATTACTGATGCTAAACTGTACGATTATTATAAAGTGCAAAAACCGGGGAGAGCATTTACATTAAAGCTTCGCTATTTCTTTATGTAATTAAAAAATAAATAAATCAATACATCTCAATACTGAATCTGTTTTAAGAAACAGAATAATAATTAAAATCAAATAATATGAAAACATTTACAATTAAAAACCTATTAGCTTTAATGCTAATGTCAGCGGCATTATTTTCGTGTAGTAGTGATGATTCTTCAGAAGATACTACAGCAGGAGATAAATATGTTTTAGGATATCAAACAGCAACCTGGAACGTTAACTACATGTGGAGTTTTGATTCATTAGATCAATTAATGAGTGGAACTATCGACATGACAGGAAAAGGTATCGAGCAAGGTGGTTCTTACATTCCGGTTGCAAACACAATGTTTGCTTGTGATAATGAGGTTGAAGGAGCGGCTCCTTTTTATTTAAATAGTGCCAGTCAATTAATTGCAGGAAATCGCGTTTTTATCGAATCTACTTATGCTTACGGTGTTACAGATGATAATAAATTACTACTTATTGGTGCTTCTTGGGATGGTACTTCTACAGATAATGAATTAATTGTTTACGATCCTGCAAAACAGGCTATTACAAATCGTAAGTTTAATGATTTTTTTACTAGCGAAGGTCGTTTTGATTTTCCTACTGGTGTAACTGTAGTTGGAGATAAAGTATTTGTAAGTGTATTTAACAGAGATGCAAGTGAAAACTGGGATATTGATCAAACTAATGCATACATTAGAGTTTACGATTACCCAGCATTAACTTTTGTGAAAAGAATTGCTGACCCACGTACTACTTCTGTAGGTATGTACTACAGCAATACAGGTATTATTCGTACCGATTCAGGAAATGTGTATACTTTTTCATCTAATGCTTTAGCAGCAGGTTATAAAGTAAATACAGAGGCACATTCTGCTATTCTTCGTATCAATAAAGGACAGACAGATTTTGATTCTTCTTATTTCTTTGATATTCAGGCGAGTTCTTTAAATGGTAAAGTTGTTGCTGCTTACCCTCTTGGAGGAGAAAAAGCATATATTGTATATATACCAACAGAAGATGATACTTTTGAATGGGGATTCCTTAGACATTATTTATTCAAATTTAAATCAGCAATTATTGATTTACCATCGAAAAAAATAACTCCTGTGACAGGATTGCCAGGTCATGCTGGAGATAATTACTTCGGCGTTGGAAGTTTATATGTTGAGAACGGAAATGCTTACAAAGCTTTTGTAACAGATACAGAAGTTCGTATTTACAAAGTTAACATTGAAACTGGTGCTGCAACTGCAGGAGCAAAAGTAACTGGAGGTGGAACTGATATTTCTGCTATTACAAAATTAACTCCAAGACAATAATTCTAAGAGTTTTTTAATACTTAACCATATAATCAATGCCTCGACGGGTATTGATTATATGGTTTTTTAAATAATAACGATTTCATTATTGATGAAATACTAAGATTGCTATAATTGTCTACAATCAATACAAAACCTTCTAAAACAAAACCCAAATCCAAATCACGCTTCAGTAAAATAAACGCCTGGCTTCATTTATGGCTCGGACTTGCTTCTGGAATTGTAGTTGTAATAATGGGAGTTACAGGCTGTATTTTGGTTTTTGAGCATGAAATAAAAGGATTCACTTCGCCTTGGTTAAATGTAGAAGCTCAAAGTCCGGAGAAAGTTTTGCCCCCTTCCCAAATCTATGCTTTGGTCAGGAAATCTTTGCCGGAAAAGGAAATTCATGGCTTATGGTATAATGGTTTAGATAAAACAATAAAAGTTGATGTTGAATCAGATTCGTTGATTTACGTAAATCCTTATAATGGTAAGATAACCGGAATGGTTGATCATGAAGATTTTTTCCATGAAATAGATGAAGGGCACCGCTATTTATGGCTAGGGAAAGAAATAGGAACTGCCATAACATCATGGGCAACCTTTATTTTCTTTTTTTTGCTTATCAGCGGACTTATTCTTTGGTTTCCAAAAAAATGGAATAAAACCACGATAAATAGCAGTTTTAAAATTAAATGGAATGCTAAGTTTAAACGTTTGAATTATGATTTGCATAACGTAATGGGGTTTTATACACTCATTTTGGCTTTGCTTATTTCATTAACCGGATTGATTATGACTTTTCATTGGGTAAGAGAAAGTACTTATTGGATTACCGGTGGCTGGGCAAATGAAAAAGAGAAAAAAGAACAAATTCTTTCAGTCAAAAAAGATGCATTAGCTACACTACAATTAGATAAACTAACAGCCGCAGATTTTATCTGGAATAAAGTTCGAAAAGAAATCGCAAAAGAAAATAAAGAAGCCGTTATTATTCATTTTCCTGATGAGCCAAAGGATGATTTTTATGCCTGTACAGATATGCATAACGGAAATTGGAGAGATTTGTATTTTGATCCAAAAACATTAGAATTGCTTCCGAATTCAAGAAAATATATTGGCGATGAAAAATTCCATGATTGGATGAGCCGTTCTAATTATAGTCTTCATGTTGGTGCAATCGGCGGATTAACAACTAAAATAATTTATTTTACAGCCAGTTTAATTTGTGCCAGTCTACCTCTCACAGGTTTTTATATTTGGTTAGGAAGAAAGAAAAAACAGAAACCAACAGTAAAATCTTAGCTTTTATTTCAAACGTATTGGTTTGAATGAGAATAGAAAAGCCTTTTGAAAAATTAACGATTTTCAAAAGGCTTTTTTTCATTCTTAGATTAAATTAAATAAGTTTTTGATGATGTTTTATAATACAAAAAGAGCCTGCTAACTACAAACAGGCTCTTTACTAACACAAAAAAAACAAAAAAACAAAGATTGAATTATATTATAGGCTTATATTCTATAGGTAAAGGCAATTGTAGCAATACGGTTATCAAGCTCGTATTGTTTATTAATTCCTGTTTGTCCGATGACCGATTTAATATCAAAATTATTAGTGTTGAAAATATCGGTAAAATTCAGTTTGATATTTCCTTTATTTGCCAAAATTTGTTTCGAAATTCCGATGCTGAAATCAAAAAAATCAGCTCTTTCATAAATACCTAAATTTGATTTCGATTGATATTGTGCATTTGCTTCAGCTTTCCATGTTTCAGAAATTGTAAAGGCATTTTGTGCGCTTAAGTTAAAAGTAATTATTGGGTCGATTTTATCGGTATTTACAGTGTTTCCCATAAATTTATTTTCAAAAACATTAAAAAGTGTACTAAGTGACCACCATTTGTATATTTCATTTGTGTTGGTAATATTTACACCATAATTATATGATTTATCAACATTAATTTGAGAAGTTACTGTTGTATTTGTTGCTGCATTATAAACATACACTTCTGTAAAAACATCTTTTGTTTTGCTAAAATATACCGAAGCCATAAAAGTGCTTTTCCATGCATATCCAATTTCTGCTGCATGAGTAATTTCGGGAACTAAATTTGGATTTCCCTGCGAATAATTAAAAGAATCATCATAAAAACGGAATGGGTTTAAATCAAATTGGCTTGGTCTGTTAATCCTTTTGCTATACGATGCGTGTACAGAATTATTTTCATTAAATTCATATTTCATTGAAACACTCGGAAACCATTTCAGATAATCATCTTTATGTTCTTCATTCAACGTTTTTTGTAGAATATTAATAGCAGTATATTCCGTTCTTAATCCACCCTGAATATTGAGTTTTTCCATTTGATATTTATAGTTCGCATAAGCCGCATAAATCTGTTCCTTATATTCAAAATGATTGGTCGAATTTGCATCTATAATCCATTGGTTATTTTCGTTATATTCATAAACCGATGGATTATCATTGTTTTTCAAACCTGCTTTAAATCCCCATTCAATGTTTTCCTTTTCTTTTAGGGGATTTGTAAAATCAACTTTTCCTGTAAAAACTTTCAATTGCGAAGGAATAAAACCTCTCCTGTCATTAATAACTGTTGAGCTTTGGGCACTCTGAAACTGGTTCGATCTAAATTTAGAGGTCTCATATTCAAAATCAAAAGTCATATTTTTTCCTTCAGTATCAAATTTATGAACTCCGGAAAAAGCATAAGTATAATCATTCCATTTTTCTTTACTGTCATTATAAGTCAAAGCATCAAATTGTAATTGATCTTGCGTATTCAATAACGTATTTCTTCCGTTGGCAATATTTTCATAACGGCCAATTTTAGCATCAACATACGCTTCTAAATTAGTTTTAGGCGAAATTTCATAAGTCGTTCCAATTTTGAAATTGTTTGAAGTCAAGGGTTCGTCAGTCGTTGCGTTCTGATAATTTTTAGTTACAATTTCTTGTCTGGTATTGTCGGTATATTGAATCTGATCATATTTTTTGCGCTCTTCTTCGCCTCTAAAGGTGTAGCTGTAGTTTCCGTAAACACCAAATTTGTCTTTATTATAGCTTAAATTTATTCCTGAATTTGTTCTGTTTTTTCTACCTCTTCCATAACTTGAAAAAGCGGTTCCTTTTAAGCCGGAATTGCTTGGTTTTTTTAAAATAATATTGATAATTCCCGCTTTTCCGGTTGCATCATATTTTGATGAAGGATTGGTAATAACTTCAATTTGTTTGATATTTGATGAGGTTGTCGATTTTAAATAATTAGCCAGTTCCTTTTGAGAAAGCTGGGTTAATTTGCCATTTATCATGACACCAACGCCTTGTTGCCCGCGAATTGATAATTCGCCATCCTGAGAAACCACAACACCCGGAGCGCGGCTTAAAACATCTAATGCCGTTCCGCCTTCAGAAATAATACTGTTTTCAACATTAAAAACCATTCTGTCTGATTTTTGAGTATAGAGAACCTTCTTTTTTACAATAACAATTTCGTCAAGCGCATTTATAGAGGTTTCAACAATACTGTCAGTTTCTTTTTCCGTTTGCGAATAACTGTAGACAGAAAAAGCAAGCATAAGAGAGGTTATAATATTTTTCATATTACGGTAATATTTAATTTAAAAGAGATTTTCAAATCTCATTGAATTGGGATTTAAATTAGTTTAGAATGTTTTTTATGGTAAAACAATGCGTTCGAGTTTTTCTGAAAGAACTTTTCGAAAATGCAAAATGCGATTGATTAATCGAAGGAAGTAGTTTTTGAAGGAGGAGTATAGTGACAACATTTTGAACGTTTTTGGAGTTTTTATTTTCCAAATATAACACTATTTATATCAAGTCTAAATAAAAATAACTATAAATTTTTCAAGAAAATGCCAAAATACTGGGAATGAACCGTTTTTAAAACTTCGAAAACTTAACCTTAGAAATAAAGTAAGAAAAATAAATAATTGAATTCTATTGAAAAATAGACAAACAAAAAAGCCCGTTTATAAAACGAGCTTTTCTGTAATTGAAACTTTAAATTGAAACCTATTTTGTTATCTCTCTAAAAACAGCTTCAAGATTTTTATTTTTTTGATTTAATTGTAATGTTTTCAAACCGTTTTCGTTGGCAAAATCAAAAATAGCCGGACGCATATCTTTTTCTGCAACAAAAGTTAATTCCCAGGTCATATCATGAATGTTTCTATATGAGATGATATTTTCAAGTTTTGCTAAAAGCTGTTCCTGAATCTGATAATCAAATTCTACTTCGATAACCTGTTCTTTATTTTCAGAAATTAAATGATCTAATTTTTTATCAGCCACAATTTGTCCTTTGTCAATAATAATGACACGATCGCAAATAGCTTCTACTTCCTGCATAATATGAGTTGATAAAAAAACTGTTTTATCTTTCCCAACATTTTTAATTACATTTCGGATTTCCATTAACTGATTCGGATCCAGACCTGTAGTTGGTTCGTCCAGAATTAAAACATCCGGATTGTGCAGTAAAGCATTCGCAAGTCCCACACGCTGGCGGTATCCTTTAGAGAGCTGACTTATTTTTTTATGGCTCTCCGGTGTCAGACCTGTCAGTTGAATTACTTCTTCAATTCTTGATTTGGCAACATGATAAACATCCGCATTAAAAGCCAAATACTCACGAACATACAAATCCAAATACAACGGATTGTGCTCTGGTAAATACCCAATAGAAAGCTGGACTGACTTTGTGTTTGTCATGACATCATGACCATTTACAAGAGCCGAGCCACTATCGGCAAGTAAATAAGTAGTCAAAATTTTCATTAACGTAGATTTTCCTGCGCCGTTTGGTCCTAAGAATCCTACGATTTCTCCTTTCTCAATTTTAAATGAAATTTCGTTAAGAGCTTTTTGCGTTCCGTAACTTTTTGATATGTTGTTTACTTCTATCGACATGAGTATTTATTTGCTACAAAAGTAAACAGAAATACGCTCGTTTACTAAATTTTTGTCTTTTTAAGAACTCATAAAAAAATCTTAATGTTTAATTGTTGCGGCATCGTTATTGTTAAAGCGTTATTAAATTTTTTAAAACAAAAACAAAATGAAAAAAATGTTAGTTATTGTTGCATTAGCTGTAGTTAGCTTTGCAAATGCACAAAAAGGAACAATCTTAGTTGGTGGTAGTATTGGTTATTCTTCAGAAACCAGAACTCTTGGTAACAACGAAGTAAAAAACAATGAATTTGATTTTTCTCCAAAAGTAGGTTACCAATTTCACGAAAGTTGGACAGTAGGGGGTGAGGCTTCTTTTGGTTCTTCTAAAACGAAACAAGGAGTTAACGAAGATAGATTTAATACTACTAAATTAGGTGCATTTTTACGTTACACAATGCCATTAAATCCAACTTTCTCATTCTTTGCAGAATTAGGGTTAGGTTATCAGGCTGAAAAAGACAAAACTTATGCAGGACCACTTACTTCAACAGCTAAAGGTGACGGTATGTATGTTGGTGTAACACCAGCTCTTTTTATCGATATGAAAAAAGGTTTTGGTTTAAACTTCAACATTGGTGGATTAAACTACGGTACAATAAACTACGAAAACAACGGACCAGAATACAAAAACTTCGATTTTAATTTTGGTAAAACATTTAATATTGGAGTTTCTAAAAACTTCTAATATTAAGGTTATATTAAATGAAAGCATCCGCCACGGCGGATGCTTTTTTGTTTTAAGATGTTTTATGTATTCGATTTTAAACAAATTGTTAAGAAATCTGTTAGAATGAAATCGTGGTATTTTTGTTGTTTAGTCTATGTGAAATCTTAACAAATATCACATATGAAAAAAATGCTACTTATTCTTGCATTGGCTACGTTTAGCTTTGCAAATGCCCAAAAGGGAACAATTTTAGTTGGTGGAAACATCGGATTTGCTTCTGAAAAAATTGATAATCAAGGCGAGGAGAGAAAATCAAATTCATTTGGTTTTTCTCCAAAAGTGGGGTATCAGTTTCACGATAATTGGACAGCCGGTGTTGAATTTGCCTTGTCTTCTTCAAAATCTACAATTTCTTTACCAAATGATCTTGGAGAAGAATCAGAATCGAAATATAATACTTTCAAAGTAGGTGCATTTGTGCGTTATTCGGTTCCGTTGAGTGAAACATTTTCAGTATTTGCCGATTTAGGGGCTGGTTTCCAAAATCAGAAAAATAAAGATTATATTAACGGATCGCTTACTTCAGAAAGTAAAGCAGATGGACTTTACGCAGGAATAACACCAGCACTTTTTATCAATATGAAAAAAGGCTTTGGATTAAATTTTAGCATTGGTGGTTTAGGATACGAAACATTAAGTTTTGATACTAGTGATACTGATGTTAGTAAATTCTATTTCAATTTTGGAAAAACAGTTAGTATCGGAGTTTCTAAAAACTTTTAATATATAAATCATATTCAATTTTGAAGAAAGCATCCGCGTAGGCGGATGCTTTTTGCTTTTTACGTGAAGTCTTTTAAAAACTAAAAATTCTCATTTAGCCCCGATAGAAGCGATATCCTTTTGTGGCCGCTGCGGCGGACATAAAAGATATAGCGGATAGCGGGACATAAGGTGTTTTAAAACCATAAATTTCTGCTTCAAAATTCACTTTAACTCATTTTATTTTTAAAAACAAAAATGCCAACCAAGTGAAGCCAAAAAAATCATAACTACAGATTTCCGACTTCACTTTGTTGACATTAAAAAACAAAAATATATTAAAATAAAAAGTATTAATTAACCGGACTTTCAACGGCAGCTCTCATTTCCTGAGCAGCGGCAACCATTTCGATTAAAGCTTTTTTGGTTTCATCCCAATGACGTGTTTTTAAACCACAATCCGGATTTACCCATAATTGATCTACAGGGATTACAGCCGAAGCTTTTTCTAGTAATTTTACCATTTCCTGACTCGAAGGAACACGTGGCGAGTGAATATCATAAACTCCAGGTCCAATTTCGTTAGGATATTTAAAGTTGGCAAAAGCATCTAAAAGTTCCATTTGCGAACGCGAGCATTCAATTGTAATAACATCGGCATCCATGTCAGCAATATTTTGGATAATATCGTTAAATTCGCTGTAACACATATGCGTATGAATTTGTGTATCGTCTTTAACACCGCTTGCGGAAATTCTAAAAGCCTTTACAGCCCAATCCAGATAATTTGCCCATTCTTCTTTTCGCAATGGCAATCCTTCGCGAATAGCAGGCTCATCAATTTGAATAATTTTGATTCCTGCTTTTTCCAAGTCAACTACTTCATCACGAATCGCCAATGCAATTTGTGTACAAGTTTCAGAACGGGGCTGATCGTTACGAACAAACGACCATTGCAAAATGGTTACAGGTCCTGTAAGCATTCCTTTTACCCATTTTGGAGTTAGGGATTGTGCATATTTCGACCATTTAACCGTCATTGGGTTTGGTCTCGAAACATCACCATAAATTACCGGAGGTTTCACGCAGCGGCTTCCGTAACTTTGAACCCAGCCATTTTTAGTAAACGTAAATCCTGCTAATTGTTCTCCAAAATATTCCACCATATCATTACGCTCGAATTCTCCGTGAACCAAAACATCAATTCCCGTTTCTTCCTGAAAACGAATCGTAGCTTCGGTTTCTTTTTCGATTAAATCATTGTATTGTTCAACGGTTAATTCGCCTTTTTTAAATTTCGCTCTCCAGCTTCTTACTTCAGCCGTTTGAGGAAAAGATCCAATTGTGGTTGTTGGAAATAATGGAAGATTTAAAGCTTCAACCTGACTTTTTCTTCTCGTTGCAAATGTACTTTTACGTTTATCGTCAGAAGCTGTAATGTTGGCTACACGAGATTTAACTTCATTATTGTGAATTAATTTTGAAGTTTTACGGTTTTCATTCGCAATTGTATTTTGTTTAAAATCTTCTGAATTCTCAGTATTCACTTCGTTTGAAGAAAACTGTTTTAATAATACAATTTCATTGATTTTTTGTTTGGCAAAAGCAAGCCATTGTTTGATTTCAGGCGTAAGCGTCGCATCATTTGTTTCTAAATCTAAATCACACGGACTATGAATTAAAGAACAAGACGGAGCAACTAAAATTCTGTTTTCTCCCAAAGCATCAGTAGCTTTTTTGATTAATTCTAAAGATTTTTTGAAATCATTTTTCCAGATATTTCTACCATCAACAACTCCCAATGAAAGATTTACAGTAGTATTTAATTTTCCTGATTCTAAAATGTCATTTAGTTGAAGCGGACAGCGTACTAAATCTAAATGAAGAGTGTCAACAGGCAAAGCCAATGCAGTAGCCAGGTTTTCGCCAAAACAATCAAAATAGTTTGCCAGAATGATTTTTATTTTTGGAAAACGAATATTGATTTCATTATAAACTTCTGTAAAAGTGTTTCTTTCTTTATCCGTTAAATTTAAAGCTAAGAAAGGTTCGTCAAGCTGAATATATGCTACATTTTCGGCTTGTAATTTTTCGAAAATCTCGAAATAAACAGGAAGCAGAGCATCAATAAGATCAATTCGGTGAAAACTTTCTTCTTTTTCTTTTCCTAAAAGTAAATAAGAAATTGGCCCAATTAAAACCGGTTTTGTAGCAATTCCTAAATCTTTTGCTTCTTTAAATTCATTGATTATTTTTTCTGAAAACAATTCAAATTTTTGGTTTTTTGTAAATTCAGGAACAATATAATGGTAATTGGTATCAAACCATTTTGTCATTTCCATCGCCACAACGTCTTGTCCATTTTTTTGTGCGCCTCTTGCCATTGCAAAATACAAATCGATAGAAGAGTTGGTTTTTGCAAATTCATGATAACGCTCCGGAATGGCACCCAAAGCCAATGTTAAGTCAAGTACCTGATCGTAAAAAGAAAAATCATTAGAAGGGATTAAATCGATTCCGGCTTTAGTTTGTAATTTCCAGTTGTTAAGGCGAATTTCTTTTCCAGTATCGATAAGTTCGTTAACCGAAATTTTTCCTGCCCAATACAATTCGCTGGCTTTTTTCAGTTCTCTGTTGCTGCCAATTCGTGGGTAACCTAAATTATTTGTCTTCATTTTTGTCTCAGTAGTTTTTACTGAACAAATTTATTGTTTTAGGTTTTAATACTTATATTTGGTTATTATTTAAGTAAAATGTCTTTTAAAATGATTTTTTTAAAGATTATATTACTGATTAAATTTATTTAAAAGAGCTTTAGCCGTAAAAATTACTATGGAAAACTTAGATAAAACCGATTTGTTGATACTTAAACACTTGCAGGAAAACTCCAATATCAATACAAAAGACCTCGCAAGTAAATTGTTTCTGACGGTAACGCCGGTTTATGAACGTATAAAAAGACTGGAACGCGACGGATATATTACTAAATATGTTGCTTTATTAGATAAGAAAAAAATGAATCGCGGCATGACGGTTTTCTGTAACGTTCGTCTAAAAGAGCACGCAAAAAATGTAGGAAGTAATTTTGTGAAAGATATTGTGGCACTTCCAGAAATTATAGAATGTTATAATATTGCCGGAGACTACGATTTTATGCTAAAGATATTGGTTCAGGATATGGCTAGTTATCAGGATTTTGTCATGAATAAATTATCAACCATAGAAAATATTGGAAATACCAACAGTATTTTTGTTATGGGAGAAATTAAACATAGCACAGCTTTAGAGTTTTAATCGCTATAAAATCATAAAATAAAATGTATTTTTGACATTTAGATCCAAATCTACAATCTAAAATCACAAATCTAAAATTGAATAATGAACTGGGAACAACTTTTATCACTCAAACGTCAAGGCGATACTAACAAAAGATTACGTGTAGAACAAGATGATACCCGTTTGGGATTTGAGGTGGATTATGACCGAATTATATTTTCGTCAGCCTTTAGATCTTTGCAGGATAAAACGCAGGTTATTCCCCTTTCAAAAACAGATTTCGTACACACACGATTGACACACAGTTTGGAAGTTTCGGTTGTAGGGCGCTCTTTAGGGCGTTTGGTTGGAAAAAAAATTATCGAAAAATATCCGGACTTAAAAGAAATTCATGGCTATCATATGAATGATTTTGGTGCTATCGTAGCAGCGGCATCTTTGGCACATGATATAGGAAATCCGCCTTTTGGTCATTCTGGTGAAAAAGCTATTGGGGAATATTTTTCAATAGGAAACGGACTGAAACATAAAGATAAACTAACGGCAAAACAATGGCAGGATTTGATTGATTTTGAAGGAAATGCCAACGGATTTTCTGTGCTTACAGCCAGTCGTCCGGGAATTGAGGGCGGGCTTAGAATTTCTTATGCCACTTTAGGCGCTTTTATGAAATATCCCAAAGAAAGCCTTCCTAAAAAACCAACAAACAATATTGCCGATAAAAAATACGGTTTTTTCCAGACTGATAAATCATTTTTTGAAGAAGTAGCTCAGGATATGGGAATGATTGCCAACAAAGAGGGTGAAGATATTGGTTTCGAAAGACATCCTCTTGCATATTTGGTAGAAGCTGCAGACGATATTTGCTACACAATTATTGATTTTGAGGATGGGATAAATCTTGGTTTAGTTTCTGAAGATTTCGCTTTAGAATATTTAATAAAGCTTGTGAAAGACAATATTGGCGTTTCAAAATATAAAATGTTAGAGACCAAAGAAGATCGAATTAGTTATTTAAGAGCTTTAGCAATTGGAGCTTTAATAAACGACGCGGTTGATGTTTTTATTGAAAATGAAGAAGCAATCCTGGCTGGAAAATTTCCTTTTGCTTTAACAGATAAAAGTAAATACAAAGCTCAAATGGATGATATTATCAAATTAAGTATTGAGAAAATCTATCAAAGCCGTGAAGTAATTGAAAAGGAAATTGTGGGTTATCAAATTATTCAAACCTTGCTGGATAAATTTATAACAGCTTTTAATAACAAATATGAAGGAAAGGCATCCAATTATGATAATTTAATTTTAAAAATGCTGCCGGAAAAGCATCATTTAGATAAAACTAACTTATACGAACGTTTGCTTCATATTTGTCATTTTGTTTCTCTTTTAACAGATGGAAATGCTTTAGAATTATTCGAAACTATTAACGGAAGAAAGAATAACTAATTACTGAAAAGCATATACAAGACCTACACCCAGAACTTGTCTTAGCTGAGCTCTTGGTCCGTCATTAACCTGACTTGTTGTTCCTGTTACCGGGTCTACAACATCTATTTTGGTTTTGATGTCATCATCATATACTAAATGAACCCCAATGTTTGCTTTTACATAAGCATTAACTACAAGGTCTATACGCGTGTCATAATCAATGTCGACATTTCCAAATTTGTTCAGATAATCGGTATATAAACTTAGCCTGTTTTCATAAAAAACGTTTTTATAAATTTCGCTTTTCATATATCCGGTGAATAAAATACCAAATTCGGCTTTTACCTTTTGTCCTTCTTCAACTAAGATTTGACTTGCAGGATCATTAGGATCAGTTATATAAACGGCTTTTTTAACACCAAAAGATCCCTGATTTGCTAAATATTGATCTAATACCAAAGTAGTTTTTAACGTGATTGGAGAGAAATAAAATGTTCTGTCTTTTTGCTTGTTTGAATTCTCAGCTCCGGCTCCTAAAAAGATATAGGCCGGTGCAAATGGTTTAGAGATTGCAATATCCCTATTAGGATAATTGTAACCGTCTGTAAATTGCGTGTTAAAATTAAACTTGGCAGAATAATACCAGTTTGATAAAGTGTCTTTTCTAAATCCGTAAGTAGAGTTCAACTGAACAGCATCGTCAGTTTTTCTTAATTCGGTACCATCTTGTTTGTTTAAACCATATTTTACAATAAGTTCATTCACCCATTTATGATTTCCTTTGGCATAAGTTCTTCCAAATTCACCTTTAAATAAACCAGAGATAGAACTTGTTCCCCCCGCGCTCCAGTTAACAAACGCAATTTCTGAAATATCAAAACCTATTTGATTTTTCTTTGTCCAGTTTGAAGGAATTTTTGGCAATTGGGAAGGATCTAGCGTAGTTCGAATAATTTGAGCAGACGTCGTAATTGAAAAACTAAAAAGGAATAATAAGATGGTGAATCGAAATAATTTCATTAGGTTAACTTTTGATTTTTTTTTTGACTGCGCAAAATAATTATTTTGAACGGTTAGAAAAAAGATTTGCTAAACTTTTAACGTCAATTTTGCATAATTGTTGTAATTGTAAGACAGTTCCATGCTCAATAAATACATCAGGAACGCCCAGAATTTGTATTTTATTCGTATAGTTATTTGCTGCTGCAAATTCAAGAATTGCGCTTCCAAAACCTCCGCTGATGACACCATCTTCGATAGTAATAAGGGTTTTGAAATTTTCAAAAATATAATGTAATATATTGTGATCTAAAGGTTTAATGAATGGAAAATCGTAATGGGCAATAGTTTTTGGATTTCCGCATTCGTTTAAGGCAGCAATCACATTATTACCAATTGTTCCAGTAGATAAAACGGCTGTTTCTGTACCGCTTTTTAGACAATTTCCGTCGCCAATTTTAATATTTTCGTATTGTCCGAAATTTTCTACTTCCCAATTTGAAATAACGCCCCGACCTCTCGGATATCGAATTGCAATAGGATGCTCTAGTCCAAATTGAGCAGTATATAAAATGTTTTGAAGCGCAATTTCATTAATTGGCGCATAAATTATCATATTTGGGATTGATCTTAAATAAGCAATATCAAAAACACCGTGATGCGTTGCTCCGTCTTCGCCAACCAAACCCGCTCTGTCCAGACAAAAAATAACAGGCAAATCCTGTAAAGCGACATCATGAATAACCTGATCGTAGGCACGCTGTAAAAAAGTCGAATAGATATTGCAATATACAATCATGCCCTGAGTTGCCATTCCGGCGGCAAGCGTTACAGCATGTTGTTCTGCAATGCCCACATCAAAAGCACGCTCCGGAATTTCATCCATCATAAATTTTAAAGAACTTCCGGATGGCATTGCGGGTGTAATTCCGATAATTTTTTCATTCTTTTTGGCCAAATCCAAAAGGGTTAAACCAAAAACGTCCTGATATTTTGGAGGAAGATTTTCTTCATATTTCAAATGAATTTCTCCGGTTAAAGCATCAAATTTTCCAGGCGCATGATATTTCACCTGATTTTCCTCAGCTTGCTGTAAACCTTTGCCTTTTGTTGTAACAATATGAAGGAATTTAGGCCCTTTTATTTTTTTTAAACGGTTTAATTCTTTGATTAAATTGGGAAGATCGTGACCATCAATTGGTCCGGAATAATCAAAATTCAAAGATTTGATCATATTATTCTGCTTCGGATTTTTTCCGTTTTTAACCGCCGTAAGGTATTTTTTTAAAGCCCCAACACTTGGATCAATTCCAATTGCGTTGTCGTTTAAAATAACCAGAATATTAGCGTCTGTAACTCCGGCGTGATTCAAACCTTCAAAAGCCATTCCCGAAGCTATAGAAGCATCGCCAATAACTGCAATATGCTGTTTGTTGAAATCACCTTTTAGTTGAGAGGCAATCGCCATTCCGAGTGCCGCAGAAATTGATGTTGAAGAATGTCCAACACCAAAAGTATCGTAAACACTTTCACCTCTTTTAGGAAAACCGGAAATTCCGCCTATTTGTCTGTTGGTATGAAAATTTTCTCGTCTTTCAGTCAGGATTTTATGTCCGTAAGCCTGATGTCCAACATCCCAAACCAATAAATCTTCGGGCGTATTAAAAACATAATGCAAGGCAATTGTCAATTCAATTACACCTAAACTCGCGCCCAAATGCCCTTCTTTTACAGAAACAACATCAATAATAAATTGACGTAATTCCTGAGCAATTTGAGGTAATTGCGTCTCTTGTAAAAGGCGTAAATCGGCTGGATTGAATATGTTTGAAAGTAAATTGCTTTTCATTGTAGAGTAAAAAACAAATTTACGGTTTTAAATTTATTTTCAGGGTATAGAGCTCTTTATTGTCGTCGCCATATTAATGCGCTATGGAACTAAATGGGAAAATATTAATTTTAGTAAGTTTTTGTTTCATTGAATAGCCTCCAGCTTTAGCTGGAGGGGATTTTAATAAAGGTCAAAGGCTTTAGCCAAACTCTAATTTGGCTAAAGCCTTTCAACTATAATATATGATATCTCCAGCTAAAGCTGGAGGCAATTCAAAAGAAAGTAGTGAGTTCATCAATTTCTCAAATAAATTTTTAAACTAATAATTAATTCTTCACAACTGATTAAATTAAGGATTGAGGCGATTAACAGAATTAATCGCCTCAAAAAACCGTCATATTTGAGGCAATTACTAAAATTAATCGCCTCACGAAATAAAAAGGAATAATGAAAAGTCAGCAAAAATTATTTCAAAACCCTATTTTTGCAATTATGATAAATCCTTTTACCGACGAATACTTTATGAAAAAAGCTTTGCAGGAAGCTGAAATGGCCTACGAAAAAGGCGAAATTCCTGTTGGTGCCATCATTGTTGTGGCTGATAAAGTAATTGCAAGAAGTCATAATCTGACAGAGTTATTAAATGATGTTACGGCTCATGCCGAAATGCAATCCATAACCGCTGCCGCAAACTTTCTGGGCGGCAAATATCTTAAAGACTGTACCTTATATGTTACGCTCGAGCCTTGCCAAATGTGTGCAGGAGCTTTGTATTGGAGTCAGATTTCGAAAATCGTTTTTGGAGCGCGCGATGAACAGCGCGGTTTTATGGTAATGGGAACAAAATTGCATCCAAAAACAACTGTTGTTTCTGGAGTAATGGCAAATGAAGCGGCTGAATTAATGAAGCGTTTTTTTATGGAGAGACGTAAATAATATTTTTGATGATAACAATGTTATGACTGATTTTTCAACAATAAAAAAACTATTTCACATTTCAGAATCTAATGGTTTTACAGATAATGAAATAGAAATCATTAAAAATATTTTTGGGAATCTTCCACAAGTATTTGTCGATTATTACGCTGAATTGGGAAAAATTCAAAACTTAAATCAGACACAAGATTTATTAATTACACCGGAACGTTTTCAATATTATCAACATAATGATTTTTTGATATTTTATTCTGAGAATCAAAGAGCTTGTGTTTGGGGAATCAATAAACAGGATTTATTAAATGCTAATCCGCCAGTTTATATAAGTTATGATCAAAAAACATGGCTGTTAGAAACACAAACCTTATTAGAGTTTTTTACTGCAATGGCTTTTCTTCAGGCCGCTTTTGCACTTCAATTTCCATCTGAATCATTTAAAGAGTTGAAACAAAATGAGATAGATTTTGTCGTTGAAAACTACAAAAATAAAAACGTTGCTTTTAAACAATGGTGTGAGGGAATAAAATTTTACGGAAATTATAGTGATGATGTTATTATAATTATGAGTAATAATCAACTTTTTTATTCAGCCAATACCGAGGAGCATTTTTGTGAGATGGATGAAAATTTGTCTAAATTAGGTATAGAAATGTAAAACATTTTTTCTGCTAAAAGCTATCAATAATTCTTTCTTTTCCTTTCTGAAAAATAATTCAGGCAACTGAATTTTCCTCTTAAATACTTCGGAAAATAGTATACATTTACTAGAATATAATTAGTGTTTTGTTAATATGATTTTAAGATCATCAAACCGCATTTTCTTTATATTTAACAGTATTTGTAACAATTAACTCCTTTATCAAAGTGAAAGCAAGAAAATTAGTTTACGTGTTTTTTGTGTTTTTAATTTTTCAGGCCTGTGGCAAAAAATCAGATTTCAACTCTGATTTTTCATTATTCAAAGAGTACATAACAAGTTTTACGGGCGGTATTGTTTCAGCACAATCGGATATACGTGTTGTTTTGGCTTTCGATAAAAAAGAATGGAAAGTAAATGAGGTTTTAGACAATGATTTGTTTGATATTTCGCCAAGTGTCGACGGAAAAGTAGTGGCGCTTTCAAGCAATACAATTGCTTTTATTCCGGAGGAAAAACTAAAAGCAGGAACAGAATATCAGGTAACATTACACTTAGATAAGTTAATTGAACTTCCTAAAAAAACAGATGATGATAAAACTGATCTTTCTGATTTTAATTTTACTGTTAAAACTGTAAAACAGGATTTTACCATCAATACGCTGGATATTCAGTCTTATAGTAAAGAATATCAATATCTGAATTGCGTTCTTAAAACAGCAGATGATATAGATTTAGAAACAGCCCAAAAATTGGTTGAAGCTTCTCAAAACGGAAATAAAGTCAAAATTAAATTTGATAAAACACCAAATTCAGGAAAAGAATTTAAGTTTATAATTGATAGCATTCAACGATTAGATTCAGAAAGTAATCTGGAGATTGCATATGATGGAAATGATTTTGATATCGACCAAAAGGGCAAAATGGATTTTCCAATTACAGCGATTAATGATTTTAAGATTGTCAAAGTCGATATTCCGGATGATAATAATCAACAGGTATTGATCAATTTTTCTGAACCATTAGAAAAAGGTCAGGATTTTAAAGGATTAGTTGCAATTCAAAACACAAATAATCTTAAGTTTTCTACTCAGGGAAATATTCTTAAAGTTTATTTCAGCAATCAAAAACCAGTTGAAGAAGTTGTACACGAAGTTGAAGTAGAAACCGAAGCTGTTGCTGTAGATTCTACCGTTGCTGTAGTTGATTCTGCAAGTGTTGCTGTGGATACTGTTGCGGTAGCAGAACCGGTTGTAGAGGAGGAAGTTGTAGCAGAACCAGAGCCGGAATCAGCAGTTGTTTCAGGTGAATTATTATTGGAGGTTTTTCAGGGAATCGAGAGCCAGTACGGTCAGAAAATGAAAAATAATTATACTGAAAAAATATCTTTTGATCAAATAAAACCAAATGTTCGTCTTGTCAAAAACGGAACAATCCTGCCAAGTTCAAGTAATTTGAAACTGAATTTCGAAGCCGTAAATTTAAGTGCTGTTGATGTAAAAGTGTATAAAATCTATAAAAACAACATTTTACAATTTCTTCAAAATAATGAACTAAACGGAACACAAAACCTAAAACGAGTTTCGCAGCCCATCGCTAAAACAAGACTTAATCTTAAAGAAAATTCATTAATAAATCCGAGTAAATGGAACACTTTTGCATTGGATTTGTCCAAAATTATAAGCCCGGAACCCGGTGCAATTTACAGAGTTGAATTCTCCTATAAAAAGGCCTATTCTTTATACAAATGCGAAAGTTCTGAAAGTGATGATAGTTCCGCAGAAGAAGAGGAAGAAGTCGATGAAAATGACGTAAACTACAGCGGAAACTCCTACGATGACTATTATTATGATGATTATGAATGGAGAGAAAGTCAGGATCCGTGTACAGGTTCGTATTATTATAATGCCAAAATAGGGACCAATATTTTAGCTTCAGATTTGGGTGTAATTGCCAAAAGAGGCGAAAACAAATCGTATTTCTTTGCTGTAAATAATATTATTACAACCGAACCGGTTTCAAATGCAAGAGTTGATTTGTATAGTTTTCAGCAACAAAAACTGGCAACAGCAGCAACAAGCAGTGAAGGAATTGCTTCATTTCAGTTAGATAAATTTGCCTATTTTGCCATTGTCACTTTAGGAAATCAATCGACTTATGTAAAACTTGACGACGGAAATTCGCTTTCGGTAAGTAATTTTGATGTTTCCGGCGAAACTTTACAAAAAGGATTAAAAGGATTTATTTACGGAGAACGTGGCGTTTGGCGTCCTGGCGACAATTTGTATTTATCATTTATTTTAAATGATGCTGCGAATAAATTACCAAAAGCGCATCCGATAAAATTCAGGTTAACAGATCCGAATGGAAAAGTGACGTATCAAGCCATACAAAAAACGAATGAATTAAATCATTACGCTTTTACGGTTCCAACAGATCCCGACGCGCCAACCGGAAATTGGGAAGCGATGGTAAGCGTAGGCGGAGCAAAATATTATAAAAGCATCAAAATAGAAACGATTAAACCAAATCGTTTAAAAATCAAAAATAGTTTCAGAAATCCTATTTTATCTTCGTCACATTCTAATACAAGTAATCTTGAAGTAACCTGGCTTCACGGTGCGATTGCTAAGAATCTGAATGTAGAAATGCAGGCTAAATTTTCGCAGCAAAGCACAACTTTCAAAAATTATCCTAAATATGTTTTTGATGATTTAGTGCGCCAGTTTAGTACCGAAGAAGTGAATGTTTTTTCCGGAAAATTAGACGCAAACGGAAGAGCATCCGTAAACATAGATCCAGAATTACAAGGTCAGGCGCCGGGAATGCTAAAAGCCGCTTTTGTTACCAAAGTGTATGAAGAAGGCGGAGATTTTAGTACAGATGTTATCTCGACAACTTATTCTCCGTATAAAACATATGTGGGAGTTAAATCGCCTGAACCAAACAAATACGGAATGCTGGAAACCAGAACAGCTAATAAATTTGATGTTGTAACAGTGGATGAAAATGGAAGACCAAAGTCTGTTAAAGATCTGGAAATAAAAGTATACAAGGTTGAATGGCGCTGGTGGTGGGATGCTTCAAGCGATAATTTATCCAATTATAATTCATCAGAAGCAACAACATCTTATAAAACTTTTAAAGTAAACACAGATTCAAGCGGAAAAGGAAGTTTTCAATTTGCCTTGACAGATGAAGAATGGGGACGTTATTTAATTCGTGTTTCAGATGAAGCTGGCGGACATGCATCGGCATTAACCGTAAATATCGATTGGCCAATCTGGTCTGGAAAAACCAGAAATACAGATGCTTCTACTGCCAATATGCTTGTTTTTTCTACGGATAAAAAAGAGTATGCTGTAGGCGAAAAAGCGCAAATTTCTTTCCCTTCGAGTGAAGGAGGACGCGCATTGGTTTCGATAGAAAACGGATCAAAAGTAGTGCAGACGCTTTGGGTTGAAACTAAAAAAGGCGAAACAAAAGTTGAAGTTCCAGTTACAGCCGCGATGGCACCAAATGTGTATTTTAATATTACACTGTTGCAACCACACGCAACGACCAAAAATGATTCGCCAATAAGAATGTACGGAATTGTTCCGATCGAAGTTGTGGATAAAAACACGATTCTTTCTCCTAAAATTTCCATGCCGGATGTTTTAAAACCGGAACAGACATTTTCTTTAAAAGTCAACGAACAATCCGGAAAAGAAATGACGTATACGATTGCAATTGTCGATGAAGGTTTATTGGATTTAACACGTTTTAAAACGCCAAATGCCTGGGATAGTTTTTATGTGCGTGAAGCTTTGGGTGTAAAAACCTGGGATGTTTACAATGATGTTATTGGTGCATATGGCGGAAAAGTAAATCAAATTTTCAGTATTGGGGGAGATCAGGATTTAGGTGGAGGAAAAGCTAAAAAAGCCAATCGTTTTAAACCGGTTGTGGTTTATTTGGGACCTTTTAAATTAGAAAAAGGACAAACAAAAACACATCAGATCAAATTACCAAAATACATTGGTTCGGTAAGAACAATGGTTGTGGCGGGAGATGCCAATACAAGTGCATACGGAAGTGTCGAAAAAGCAACTCCTGTTCGTAGTCCGTTGATGGTATTGGCTTCATTACCAAGAAAAATTTCACCATCAGAAAAAGTAACGATTCCGGTTACGGTTTTTGCAATGGAAAAAAATATTAAAAATGTTTCAGTTCAGATCAAAACCAGCAATGGATTGAAAGTTATTGGAAGTGCATCACAAAGATTGACATTTGCACAACCAGATGAAAAAATGGCTTATTTTAATCTGGCCGTAGGCAGTTTAACCGGAATTGGAAAAGTGCAAATTGTGGCAACTTCCGGGAACGAAAAATCAGTTTATGATGTCGAGATTGATATGACAAACCCAAATCCGGTAACGAATACGTTTACAGATGTGATTTTAGAACCTAATAGCTCTAAAACAATTAACTGGAAAACGTTTGGAGTCTCCGGAAGCAATAAAGCTAAGTTGGAAGTTTCATCAATGCCAACAATTAATTTAAACGGAAGATTACAGTTTCTGATTCAATATCCTCACGGTTGTGTAGAGCAAACGACTTCCTCTGTATTTCCACAATTATTCTTAAATGAAGTTGCCGATATTGATGCAACACGTTTACAATTGATTCAAAAGAATGTTACGGCCGGAATAAATCGATTGGGAGGTTTTCAGTTGCCAAACGGAGGACTTTCTTATTGGCAGGGAAATACGCTTGCCGATGATTGGGGAACTTCATACGCAGGACATTTTATGATTGAGGCTGAGAAAAAAGGATATGTTTTACCTATTAATTTTAAATCAAAATGGCTTTCATACCAACAAAAAGAAGCCAAACAATGGCGATTTGAACCTCGTTACGGAAATGATCTGGCACAAGCGTATCGTTTGTATACATTGGCTTTGGCTGGTTCTTCAGATTTATCTTCGATGAACAGATTAAGAGAAACAAAAGGAATTTCTAATGAAAGTAAATTGCGATTGGCTGCCGCTTATATTCTGGCAGGACAAAAATCAGCAAGTCAAAACCTGTTTTTACATAGTAAAATTGAAGATGAAACAAGTGATTATAATTACTATTATTATGGTTCAAGCGCCAGAAACAGAGCAATGGCTCTTGAAACGATGTTGTTGTTAGGGCAAAAAGAAAAAGCATTTGCAATGGCTATAAAACTGGCTAAAAACATGGCAAGTGACCAATGGATGAGCACGCAAACAACAGCATATTGCCTATATGCAATGTCTAAATTTGCTACAAACAATGGTGCCAAAGGAATTGATGTTCAGTTTAGTAAAGACGGTAAATCTCAGGTAGTAAAAACATCAAAAACAGTTGCAGACAGAAGTTTGGTGGTAAAAACAGGATCAAACAGTATTACTTTAAAAAATAATAAAAAGAACACCATTTATGTTCGTGTATTAAACACAGGAATTTTACCAATTGGGCAGGAAAATGTTGTTCAAAATGATGTTTCGGCCGGAATTGTTTTCAAAAATCGTAAAGGCGGAACAATAGATGTTTCGAGAATTACACAAGGAACTGAATTTGTTGCAGAAGTTACGGTAAGAAATCAACGAAATGAACATGTTGAAAATGTAGCATTATCGCAAATTCTTCCTTCCGGATTTGAAATCGTAAATACCCGTTTTACTGACTACGGAGATGCAACAAACAATATTGCAGATTATATTGATATTCGTGATGAAAGGACAAATTTCTATTTTGGAATGAAAGCAGGCGAGACCAAAGTATTTAGAATTCTACTGAATGCATCTTATTTAGGAAATTATTATTTACCGGGATTGCAATGCGAAGCGATGTATGATAATACGTTTTTAGCAAGAACTAAAGGATTTTGGGTTGAGGTTGTGAAGTAAATATATTGCCCACGGATAGAATGGATGAAACGGATTTACACAGATTATTTTTATACTCATTCCCAAAAATTAAAAACCCGTGTAAATCCGTTTCATCCGTAAAACCTGTGGGCTAAAACGAAATTGTTTTGAAAAATAAATCAAAAGCGTTTTTTCAACGCATTTTAAACTGGATAAAAAAAAATAAAATAAAATCAGCAATTGTATTTTTACTCTTGCTGATTTATTATTTCTCGTTGCCAAGAACTTTATTTCAGGAACCTTATTCTACCGTTATAGAAAGTAAAGAAGGAGAATTATTAGGCGCAAAAATTGCTCGTGACGGGCAATGGCGTTTTCCGGAACAAGATAGCGTTCCCGATAAATTTAAAAAATGCATTGTTTATTTTGAAGATGAATATTTCTATAAGCATCCAGGTTTTAATCCTGTCGCAATGGTTAATGCTATCAAACAAAACCGAAAAGCCGGAAAAGTAGTTCGCGGTGGAAGTACATTAACGCAACAAGTAATAAGGCTTTCGCGAAAAGGAAAAAACAGAACTTATTTCGAAAAATTCATTGAACTTATTCTGGCAACACGTTTAGAATTAGGTTATTCTAAAAACGAAATTTTAGATTTGTATGCTGCGCACGCACCTTTTGGAGGAAATGTTGTTGGACTCGAAATGGCTTCCTGGCGTTATTTCGGATTAAAATCTACTCAGCTTTCGTGGGCAGAAAGCGCAACATTAGCAGTTTTGCCAAACGCGCCAAGTTTAATTTATCCCGGAAAAAATCAAGTTAAATTGCTGGAAAAAAGAAATAGACTTTTGTTGAAATTAAATCAGCAAGGTATAATAGACAAACAAACTTATGAGCTTTCTATTGATGAACCTTTACCCGGAAAACCGTATGATTTGCCTCAAATTGCACCTCATTTATTACAGCGAGTTGCTAAAGATCAGGAAGGAACAAAAGTAAAAACCACGGTCGATTTTGCTTTACAAAACAGAGTAAATCAAATTGCGAAATATTATTACAATCAATACAAACAAAACGAAGTTAACAATCTGGCAATTTTGGTGGTTGATGTCAAAAACAGAAATGTAATAAGTTATGTTGGGAATGCGCCAACAGATAAAGATCACCAAAAAGATGTTGATATTATTGATGCGCCAAGAAGTACTGGAAGTATTCTAAAACCTTTATTATACGCCGCAATGCTCGATGATGGTGAACTTTTGCCTAATACTTTGGTTGCAGATGTACCAACTCAGATTGCGGGTTATACGCCAGAAAATTTTAATCTAACTTTTGATGGAGCCGTACCTGCGCATAGAGCTCTGTCCCGTTCGCTAAATATTCCGGCAGTTTTAATGCTGCAGGAATTTGGCGTAAATAAATTTTATGAAGAATTGCAAAAATTTAAATTAAGAGATATAAATAAAACGCCAGATCATTACGGGTTATCGCTTATTCTTGGCGGAGCCGAAAGTAATCTTTGGGATTTATGCCGTTCATATGCAAACTTATCTTCGACGGTAAATTATTATACTAAAAGTCACGGAAAATACAGAACAAAAGAGTTTGCAGAACTGAATTACGAAAATAATTTTGAGGCTGATTTTGGAGACGAAACGAATCAGAAGAATATTTTAGGTGCCGGCTCAATTTGGCTGACGTATAATGCAATGGAAGAAGTAAATCGTCCGGAAGGAGACGAAGCCTGGAAATTTTATGACAGTTCATTGAAAATTGCATGGAAAACCGGAACCAGCTTTGGTAATCGTGATGCCTGGGCTATCGGAACAAATTCGAGATATGTAGTGGGTGTTTGGGTTGGAAACGCAACAGGCGAGGGAAGACCAACTTTGACAGGAGTTACAAGTGCGGCTCCTATTTTGTTTGATGTTTTTAATTTACTGCCAAGGCAAAAATGGTTCGAAACGCCTCATAATGATTTAGATGAGGTAGAAGTTTGTAAATTAAGTGGTTATCTGGCAAAAGAAGGATGCCCGAAAATAAAACAATGGGTCAGTAAAAAAGGAAAAACGACAGCAATTTGTCCGTATCATAAAGTCGTGCATTTAGATCAAACAGAACAATTTCAGGTTAATAGCAGTTGTGAAAATGTAGAGAATATTGTAGTTAAAAATTGGTTTATTCTGCCTCCTGTTATGGCTTGGTATTACAAAGGCAAACATATCGAATACTTGCCATTGCCACCTTTTAAGGAAGATTGTATGGGATCGCAAACCACCTCAATGGATTTTATTTATCCGAAAGCAAACAGCAAAATCTATCTTACGAAGGATTTTAATAGTGAAATACAGCCTGTAATTTTTAAAGTTGCCTATTCGCAGAGAGAAAATAAATTGTTCTGGTACGTTGATAATGTTTACAAAGGCGAAACAAAAGTTTTTCATGAAAAACCCATTATGATGACCGCCGGTTTTCATTATGTTACCGTTGTTGATGAATTTGGAAATGAAATTAGAAGAAAGGTTGAAATTGTGAGAGAATAAAAATGAAAGAAATTCCAATTTTTATCCCGAGGCTTCGGGACCAAATTCCAATTGTAAAACTAATTTGTTTTTCTAACTAAATAATGTTAATTGTTTGTCAGGCTGAGCGTCTCGAAACTTCGGGAGAAGCCTACGATCCAATTGGAGCGCCCTTCGACTCTGCTCAAGGTGACAATAGAATTCATTACAATTTTTAATTAAAATGTCTAATGAAAACGAGTGCCTAGCCCAGATAGAAGTGGAAATCCTTTTATTTTTTTCTTTAAAAAATAAAAGATTGTAACGAATAGCTGGAAATTGCTCCTAAAAAACAGCCACGAATTCACGAATTAGAACTTATAATAATTCGTGAATTCGTGGCTAATAAAATAAAAAAAGGCACAAAAAAACCGCCAATCTTTCGAGAGGCGGTTTCTTGTTTTATTCTTTGATAACATTTCCTTTTTTGTCGTAGAAATGATATTCTAGGTACGTGTAAGCGTCACGAGGTATGATTTTCACCCATTTCTTATGTTCAAAAAACCATTTTGAACGTAATGATGGAAAACCTTTACTGAGGTATGCAGCCACAAACGGATGTACATTAAGTACAACACCCTTGTGGGTTTTTAAAATTCTTTCTAAATCAGAGGTGATTTTATCAATGATTAAAATTGGCGCTTCAATTTCGCCATGTTCATTGTTTGGATCTTCTTCTCTAGTTTTAATATTAACTTCGGGTCTTACTCGTTGTCTCGTAATTTGAACTAAACCAAATTTACTAGGCGGTAAGATTTTATGCTTTGCTTTATCGTCGCTCATTTCTTCTCGCAAGAAGTCGAACAAAACCTTCCTGTTTTCAGGATTAGACATATCGATAAAATCAACTACGATTATTCCGCCCATATCACGCAAACGAAGTTGTCTGGCAATTTCAGCGGCAGCGATCATATTTACTTCCATGGCGGTATCTTCCTGATTAGTCGCCTTATTCGAACGATTCCCACTATTTACGTCTATAACGTGAAGAGCTTCAGTGTGTTCGATAATAAGATAAGCGCCTTTGCTCATTGAAACCGTTCTTCCAAATGAAGTTTTGATTTGTCTCTCTATATTGTATTTCTCAAAAATTGGAGTGTCGTTTGATTGATAAAACTTAACAATCGATTGTTTTGAAGGTGCAATCTCTTGCAGATATTCCTTCGTTTGATGGTACAACTCTTCGTCATCTATTTGGATACCACTAAAGGTATCATTAAAAACATCTCTTAATATTGAAGAAGCTCTGTTAAGCTCTCCTAATACTTTTGATGGATGATGAGCAGTTGGTAATTTTTTACACATTGCAGTCCATCTGGCAAGCAGGTTCTGCAAATCTTTTTCTAATTCGGCTACGTTTTTGCCTTCGGCTACTGTACGAACAATAACACCAAATCCTTTTGGTTTGATAGATAGAACAAGTTTTTTTAGACGATCCTTTTCTTTTTTGTCTTCTATTTTTTGTGAAATAGAAACTCGGTCAGAAAAAGGAACGAGAACAATAAATCTTCCTGCCAATGAAAGCTCAGCGCTTATTCTTGGACCTTTGGTAGATATAGGTTCTTTTACAACTTGAACTAAAACAGATTGATTGGCACTTAAAATATCAGTAATGATGCCATCTTTGTCAATCTCTTTTTCAAACTGAAAGGTTTTTAGGGAGAAATCTTTTAATTTACCTGCGCTTACAAGTTTTATGAATTTCAATTGAGAAGCTAAGTTAGGTCCTAAATCGTGATAATGTAAAAAGGCATCTTTTTCGAAGCCTACATTTACAAAAGCAGCATTAAGTCCGGCAACTGGTTTTCTTATTTTGGCAATAAAAATATCACCAACCTGAAAGTTGCTTTTCTCTTCTTCTTTATGTAATTCAATTAGTTTTCCATCTTTTAATAAGGCAAAATCTACGGCTTCAGAACTAGATCTAATGATTAATTCTTTATTCACACTGTAAATTTTTATCTGTTTTTTCAGAAAATAGAGTAAAGAGTAAAGAATAAAGACTTAGTAAAGCCTAAAATCTGAAATCTAAAATCTAAAATCTTATCTACAGATGGATTAAACAATATTTTTAACAGGTATTGAACCCGGGGAAAAGAAGATTAGTAGAGAATAGAACAAAGAGAATAGATTTTTACGTCTATTTTCTATTTCTTTACTCTTTCATCTTTTTTCAATTTCAATGAACGTTAAAAAGAAAAAAGTAGTTTAAAACTACTTTTTCTTTTTGTGACGGTTAGCTCTCGCTCTTTTCTTTCTTTTGTGAGTAGCTACCTTATGTCTCTTTCTTTTTTTACCACTTGGCATATCGTGTCGATTTTATAATTAATTAATAGTATTATTTTGCTTCGTTGTTTGTTTTTACTCCTTCTACAAAAACTTTTGCAGGTTTGAACGCAGGAATGTTGTGCGCTGGAATTTTGATAGTGGTGTTTTTAGAGATGTTTCTTCCAGTCTTTTCAGCTCTTGTTTTTACGATAAAACTTCCGAAACCTCTTAGGTAAACATTGTCACCAGTTTCTAATGAAATTTTAACTTCTTCCATAAAAGTTTCTACTGTTGCTTGAACATCTCCTTTTTCAAGACCTAGTTTCTCTGAAATTTTCGCTACGATATCTGCTTTCGTCATTTTCTTTCCTATTTTATTTATAAATGATGTACTATTTTTTTGAGTTTGCAAATATAGGAATTAAAAAAATAATTAATCAAGCTAATTCGTTAAATTTTAATTACATAAACATTTACTTTTGTATTCTAAGTATTTTACGATGGATTTTTCTAACATATTGATAAAATGGTATTTACAAAACAAACGTGATTTGCCTTGGCGAAAAACGACCAATCCGTACCTAATTTGGCTATCAGAAATAATGTTGCAACAGACTAGAGTTGCGCAGGGAACGCCCTATTTTTTTTCTTTTTCAGAGGAATTTCCTACGGTATTTGATCTCGCAAATGCCGATGAAGAGCAAGTTTTGAAACTTTGGCAGGGATTAGGCTATTATTCTCGTGCCCGAAATTTGCATAAAACGGCTCAATATGTGGCAAATGAGTTAAATGGAATTTTCCCTCCTTCTTATACTGAATTGTTAAAATTAAAGGGTGTTGGTGAATATACAGCCGCTGCAATTGCTTCTTTTTCTTATAATGAACCTGTTCCGGTAGTAGACGGAAACGTATTTAGAGTGCTTTCCCGTTATTTTGATATTGAATCTGATATTACATTACCGGCAACCAAAAAAGAATTTACAGAACTGGCACGCCAATTAATGCCAAAGGACGATCCTGCAATTTTCAATCAGGCCATAATGGAATTTGGTGCTTTGCAATGTGTTCCTAAAAGTCCGAACTGTCCTGTTTGTGTTTTTGCAAATAGCTGCGCGGCATTGCAAAAAAAGAAAGTAGATGTTTTGCCTGTAAAGTCTAAAAAGGTAAAAGTAACCAATCGATTTTTTAATTATTTAATTTTAGAAGATGTTTTGGGTAATACCTTAATTCAAAAAAGAACCGCAAAAGGGATTTGGCATAATTTATATGAGTTTCCACTTTTGGAAACACAGGAAGTTGTAGACTTTGATTTTGTTTCAAAAGCAATTCAAAATGATATATTTGCAAACTACACTATATTAGGTATAGAAGATTGTAGCCATGCGACGGTTATTCATAAACTTTCGCATCAGCATTTGCATATTCAGTTCTGGAAAATTAAAATCAAGGAAATAATTGAAAATGGAGTAGACTCAGTTAGTTTGGAAACATTTCCTTTTCCTATTGTGATTTATAATTTTATAAAAAAGCAAGAAATAAATTGCTAAAAAAATGTATCTTTGAGATAAATACCACAAAAACTATGAACGGAACATTAAATAAAGTGATGCTCATCGGCCACTTAGGCGATGATGTAAAGATGCATTATTTTGATGGAGGAAATTGTATTGGACGTTTTCAGTTGGCAACAAATGAAGTTTATATTAATAAAACGACCAATGAAAAGATAACCTCTACAGAGTGGCATAATTTAGTAGTACGCAATAAAGCGGCTGAAATTTGTGAAAAATATCTCTCTAAAGGAGATAAAATTTATATCGAGGGACGCATAAAATCGCGTCAATGGCAAGCCGAAGACGGAACTACAAAATATACAACCGAAATTCAGGTTACGGAGTTTACTTTCTTGACTACCAAAAAAGAAGTAGCAAATCATAAACAAAATCACGAGTCAGAATCCGCAAAAAATGCTAACTTTGAAGCGAGTAACGAAGGCTTGCCTATAAATGATTTGCCTTTTTGATTGTTTAACTAATCTTTTTTGATTTGGACCCGGAGCCCAGTTTATTTTTTTCTACTAACTTAGACATCAATTTAATTATTGGTTTTGTCGGAATATTTATTTTGCTGTTCTTATCAGCAATTGTATCAGGTGCCGAAGTAGCGCTTTTTTCTTTATCTCAAAAAGACATCGAAGATACTTTACAAGAAGATACTTCAAAAGGAAAAATTATTTCCAGTCTTTTAGATAAACCCAAAAAACTTTTAGCTACTTTATTGGTAGCCAATAATTTTTTCAATATTGGAGTTGTTATTTTATTCTCTTTTATTGGACAAAACATTTTTGCAAATGTTATTTCACCTGTATTTAAGTTTGTTTTAGAAGTTACTTTGGTGACAACTTTGATTTTGCTATTCGGTGAAGTTTTACCTAAAGTTTATGCCAGTCGAAACAATATAAAATTTGCGAAATGGGCAGCATACCCAATTTCTTTTTTAGATAAATTACTCTCACCAATAAGTTTGCCTATGCGTCGGGTTACCCTATATTTGCAGAATAAATTAGGGAAACAGAAGAATAATTTTTCGATCAATCAGCTTTCACAGGCTTTAGAGCTTACAGATTCTGAAGGAACATCAAGCGAAGAGCAAAAAATACTTGAAGGAATTGTTTCTTTTGGGAATACGGATACAAAACAGGTAATGAGTCCAAGAATTGATATTTTTGCATTAGAGATATCAGAATCATTTGCTTCAATTTATCCAAAAATAATCGACAAAGGATTTTCACGAATTCCTGTTTATAAAGACAATATCGATCAAATAGAAGGCGTTTTGTTTGTTAAGGATTTATTGCCCCATATTGATAAAAAAGAGTTTGAATGGACATCTTTATTAAGAGAGCCTTTTTTTGTTCCGGAAAATAAAAAACTGGACAATTTATTAAAGGATTTTCAAAGTCTTAAAAGCCATTTGGCCATTGTGGTTGATGAATATGGCGGAACATCCGGATTGGTTTCTTTAGAAGACGTTATAGAAGAAATTGTAGGCGATATAAGTGACGAGTTTGATGATGAAAACCTGAATTATTCTCAAATAGATGAAAAGAATTTTCTTTTTGAAGGTAAAATCAATATGAAGGATTTCTACAGAATTGTAGATGTAAATGAAGATATTTTTGAATCACATAAAGGGGAAGCCGAAACGTTAGCCGGTTTTATCCTTGAGATTCTGGGGAATTTCCCTAAAAAAGATCAAAAAATAGCGTTTGAGAACTGTATTTTTACGATAGAAACAGTTGATAAAAAACGTGTAAAACAAATAAAAGTAACAATAGAATAAAATGCTTAAAAGAATAATTTCAGTAGCGACAATTTTACTAACACTAACACTTGTAAGCTGTAAAGATGATGTGATGCCAAAACCGGCAAGTTTTTTACGTTTGGATTATCCGGAAGCTACATATGCTAATTTTGAAGGTAATTGTCCATTTTCTTTTCAAATGAATGAAGCTGCGATTATAAAAGGCGAAAAAAATTGTGGTTTTGCAATTACGTATCCCAAAATGAAAGCTACCATTTATTTAACTTATAAACCAGTAAACGGCGATATCGAAAAATTGCTTAAAGATGCTCAGAAACTAACTTACGAGCATGTAATAAAAGCGGATGATATATTAGAACAGCCATATTTAAACCCTGAAAAAAAGGTTTACGGAATGTTTTATCAAGTTGATGGAAACGCTGCTACAAACTCTCAATTTTACGTTACAGACAGTACAAAACATTTTATAACCGGATCGGTTTATTTTTATGCAAAACCAAACTTCGATTCAATTATGCCGGCAGCCAGTTATATCAAAAATGATATGCGACAGTTGATGGAAACATTAAAATGGAAATAATAAAAAAAGCATTCAACTGAATGCTTTTTTTATGTTTTAAAGTGATGTAATTAAAAATTGCATTGAACTAAGAAGCCGAAAATGCATCATTCATAAAATCCTGAAGTCCTGCTTCTTCGAGTATTTCGATTGAGAATTCTCCAAAACGTTTTGGAAGCCAAATAATTCGAATTCCGCTGGGAGAATTAAGGCTTTCTAATGACAAAGGATTTCCATTTTCATCTTCCGGCTGAACTCCCTTAGAGACCAATTCATCAAAAACTTTTTCAATGTCCGGAGTAGAATAACAATGACGATAAATAGTTCCTTCACCTTTAGTATCTAATAGGTTTTTTAAATTTCCCGAAAAAGGCTTCACCAGCATAAATCGTTCCTGACCCATTTTTACAACAGCATATTCGACATGAAGTTCTCCTCTTTCCCAAGTGAATTTCTTTGAGATTTCGGCTCCAAGGATTTGTGTGTAATAATCACAGGCTACCTGAAGGTCTTTAACTAAAATGTCTATATGGCTAAATTTAAGGTTCATTATTTTTTATATTAATTTATTATTGCTGTGAGTGAAATCGATTTAAATAATTTTAAAAAAAAACAGTAGTAATCCTGAGTTTACTACTGTTTGAAATGTATTATTTCTTTTGTTTTTCAGTACTCTATAAATCTTTTATTAAGATTTGATATTTGAAGTTTTATATGTTTTTCCATCCCCTGTTTCCTGAACTACTTTAGTTAAATTTTCAGGGTTTTGAATTGTTTTGTCGAAAGTAACTGTTGCCGTTTTTTTATCAAAATCAACGGCAGCTTTTTCTACACCTTCAAGATTTGATAGTTCTTTTTCGATAGTTTTTGCACAACCTACCGCACAAGTCATTCCTTCGATTGTAAAACTTGCTGTTTGTACATTTTCCGCGGCAATTGCTTTGTGTTCTTTAGTAACTGTTTTGTCAGCATTTATTACCGCTAAGCTTTTGTCTTCTTCTTTTTTGCAGCTTACAAGTACTAAACCTGAAATTGCTAGTGCCGTTATGATTTTTGTAAATTTCATTATATCGATGTTTTAAATTAGCTAATAACGTTGTTTGCAAAATTAATAAAAAAGCGAAGGTCAGTTCATAAAATAATTACAAATTTGCAGTAAAATACTATTTATGGATGCAAAACAATTAAAGTGGTTTTATTTATTCTTGCTTTCGCTAATTTGGGGAAGTTCTTTTATTTTAATTAAAAGAGGATTAGTTGGTTTAACAGCAATTCAGGTAGGTTCACTCCGAATTATTTTTGCCGCTTTGTTTTTGCTTATTGTAGGATTTTCAAGTTTAAAGAAAATTTCCCGCCGTCAATGGAAATTTGTGGCGCTAACATCAGTTTTTGGGACATTTATTCCTGCTTTCTTTTTTGCCATTGCCGAAACTCAGGTCGATAGCTCGATTGTAGCTATTTTAAATTCGCTTACACCTTTAAATACATTGGTTCTAGGAATAATTGCTTTCGGAATACAATTTCAAAAACGTCAGGTTTTAGGAGTTTTCGTTGGTTTAATTGGATGTCTGTTGCTGGTTTTAAGCGGTGCTTCTGCGCATCCGGGACAAAATTATTATTATGTTCTTTTGGTCGTAATTGCAACGATTTGTTACGCCATAAATGTAAATCTAATCAAGAAGTATTTGCCGGATTTGAATTCATTAAGCATCACAACCGGAAATTTTACGGTCTTGCTTATTCCTGCATTAATTATTTTAAGTACAACCGATTTTACACAAAGAATAAATCTCGAAGTAACACAGCATTCTATTTTATTTGTAATGATTTTGGGTGTTTTAGGTACCGGAATTGCAAATGTTTTATTCTTTAAATTAATTCAAATGTCATCGCCTGTCTTTGCAACATCAGTAACGTATTTAATTCCGATAGTTGCTTTTTTCTGGGGATTATTAGATAATGAAATGCTAACGCCAGTTCAGTTTTTTGGCGCTTTTATTATTTTGATCGGAGTTTATTTGTCGGCTAAGAAATAAAAAAAGCTTTGTCAAAGTTTTAAACTTTGACAAAGCTTTTAAAAAAATCTTAGTCCCGAAGCTTCGGGATAGCAACTTAATACCAAAACCTTTTTAAAGAAAATCTGCTTCAGAAACGCCTTCATTTATCTTAATCTCAGACATTTTAATGTCTAATTCAAAACCAGCGTTTTGTATTAGATTAAAAGGAACTTTTACGCCTTTAACTTCTTTATAATCATTAAAATAAGTTGTTTGTGTTGTCGATTGCCCGCTTTGCTCTTTTATTTTGGTTTCGGCTACTTTTAATCCTGATTTTACATCGTAATAATAAATAGTTTTTCCATCTTTTATAGAATAAGCGTCGTTGCCGTTTATTGGTTCTATTCCTTCCACTTTTAAACCAGTTTTTTTGCTTAACAGCAATTCCTCAAAAGGAGCTGCATTTGCTTTCATTTCGGCTAAATCTGCGCCTTCAAGATTTTTACGTTGACCTTGTTGTTCTATATAAGCACCTTTATCGTTTACAACTTGCTTCATCAAAGCCATGGTTCCCATAGAAAGTGAAACCATCATTTTTCCTTTTGAATCTAATTTTGAAGTAAAAGTTAAAGGAGTCGGCGCTTGCGGAATTGTTGTAGAACCTTTCATAGAAAGTGTTTTTGCTGCAGAAACCGCTTTTTCGCCACCAATTGCTTTGATATAATTCTCAAACACAGTTTTTGCGGTGATTTCAGCCGGAGCTTCTTTTTTGCTTACCGGTTTTTCAACAGGGTTTCCGTATTTGTCAAAATAATAAATAGGAATTTGAAGTTTTTCTAAACCGCTTAGTACTTCAGATCCTTTTCCTACGATAACAATTCGCATATTATCAAGAGGGAAATATTTGTTGGCAACACGATAAATATCATCTGGAGTAACATTATTAATCGTCTGAATATATTTTTCATAGAAATCAGCCGGAAGTTTTTCTGTTTCGATATTTAAAGCGTAACGAGCAACAGCCTGAGGTTTTTCAACCTGCATTACAAATCTTCCAATATAACCTGCTTTTACGTTTTTCAACACATCATCAGAAACTTTTTCTGTTCTGATTCTTTTAATTTCTTTTACAAATTCGGTAACGGCACTATCGGTAACCGCATTTCGAACTGCAGATGTTGCTTTGAATTTAGTAACATATTTTCCGCTTCCAATATTTGAATTTGCGCCGTATGTCCAGGCGTGCTGTTCGCGCAGATTCATGTTTAAATAACTGTTGAAATCACCACCCAAAATTTGATTTGCAATTACAGCAGGGAAAAAATCAGGATCACTCATTTTTAAATTTACGGTATTGACCAATGAAATCTCAGATTGAACTGCGTTTGGAACATCAACAAAATCAATTTGAAGTTTTGATACATTTTGCGGATCTGCGTAAGTATTTTTTGGAGCGTTTTGTTTTTTCCATCCGCCAAAAAGCTTTTCTACGGCTACTTTTGTTTCTTTAAATTTAATATCTCCAATTACAACCAAATAAGCATTTTCGGGCACAAAATAAGTAGCGTAATTTGCCTGAACATCTGCAAGAGTAACATTTTTCAACGTTTCTTCAGAAATAAATTCTCCAGCTGGATGATTTTTTCCAAAAGCCAAAACGTCAACAACGCGATTGGCAATTGCCGGAACGCTTTTTTCATCGGCTTTAAGGCCTTCCAATAATTTTGCTTTTTCCTTATCAAATTCTTCCTGAGTAAAATTTGGCTGTAAAGCTCCTTCGGCTAAAAGCTCCAGAACTCTTCCGGAATATTTAGAAAGCGAACTTGCATAAGCGCCAGATGAAGTAAAATTGATGCTTGCGCCATAAAAATCAATTTCTTCATTAAAAGCTTCTTTTTTTGTTTTTTTAGAGCCGTTTCCAATTAAACTGCTGGTTAATTCGTCAACGCCTTTTTTGTTTCCTTCGGTAAAAGGAGCGTTGTCAAGCGTAAGATTAAAACTTACTCGTGGTAATTTATGATTTTCAACCACCAAAACTTTCATACCGTTTGCCAAAACAAAAGTTTGTGGTTTTTTGATGTTGACTACTGGTGCGTTACCTGGTTTAGGTTGTGGGCGATCTTGTGCTTGCATAATTCCCGTTAGGAATAAAAGGATTAAAATTGTATGTATTTTTTTCATGATTTGAGACTCTTAGTTTTCAACTTTTTTTGAAGGAACATAATCTAAAATTAAACGCTGATTAGGGTTTAAATACTTTTTAGCGACATCTCTAATTTCTTCTCTTGTTATAGAGTGGTAGAGGTCGATTTCGGTATTTATAAGATTTACATCTCCATAAAGTAAATAATAAGAAGCTAAATTTTCTGCAATTCCTTCGACACTTGCGTTTGCGTTGACAAAATTATTATCAAATTTATTTTGTAATTTTTGATAGTCTTTTTCAGAAATCAAATCGGTTTGTATTTTAACAATTTCCTCATCCATTTCTTTTAAAATGTCTGCGGTTGTATTAGGCTGCATTGGCAAACCGTATAAAATGTACATTCCGTAATCTTCCTGGCTAAAACCGACAGCACCAATTTGAAGCGCCATTTTTTTATCATCAACTATTTTTTTGTACAATTTTGAGCTTTTTCCATCACTTAAATAAGAAGAGATTAAGTCTAAAACCCGGGCATCCCTTGTTTTCATTGATGGTGTTCTGTACGAAGCAACGACCATCGGAATCTGAATATTCGGATCTTCATAAGTTGCTTTTATAGTCTGGTTGATTGGTTCTTCTGTAAAAGTTTGTTTTTTTACGACTTCCCCTTTCGGAATTGGACCAAAATACTTTTGAATCCATTCTTTGGTTTTTGTTTTGTCAAAATCGCCTGCAACAACTAAAACGGCGTTATTTGGTGTGTAGAATTTTTTATTAAAAGCCTGAAATTCTTCAAGAGTTGCAGCATCCAGATCTTTCATAGAGCCAATTGTTGTCCAGCGATACGGATGGTTTTTGAACATGTTTTTTTTAACTTCAGGCAAAATATTTCCATAAGGCTGATTGTCGTAACGCATTCTCTTTTCTTCTTTTACGACTTCATTTTGCGTATCAACTCCAATTTTGTTGATAATTGGGTGCATCAATCTTTCAGATTCCATCCATAAACCAAGTTCTAAACTGTTTGACGGGAAAACTTCATAATAATAAGTTCTGTCATCAGATGTATTGGCATTGTTTACTCCGCCATTTGCGGTTACAATTTTCATCCATTCACCGCGTTTTATGTTTTGGGTTCCTTCAAATAACAAATGTTCAAAAAAGTGAGCAAAACCTGTACGATCCGGGCGTTCATCTTTAGATCCCACATGATACATCACAGAAGTTACAACAACTGGCGCCGAAGGATCGTTGTGCAAAATAACATGCATGCCGTTGTCTAAATTATATTCTTCAAAAGCTACTTTTTGAGCATGAGCTACTCCGCCAAGCATTAATGCAGCACTTAACATCATTATCGAATTTTTCATAAAGATTAATAATTTTTATTACCTAATATTATAGTAGGTAGTCAAGAGGTAATTATAGTTACATCAAAAATAAGTTTTTTTAATGATGATTTTAATATTAGCCAATATTTTGATGCTACTTTAACAGTCTTTTACATCGGGATATGTTTTTTAAAGCCATAAAACACCTTGAAAAACAGACTTTAATGCGATGAAAATATTTTTGAAATAAGAGATTGCACAGTAAATTATTAATTGTATATTTGCAACCTTAAAAATCAATAAATCAATTTGGTATGTATGCAATCGTAGAGATAGCAGGGCAACAATTCAAAGTAAGCAAAGACTTAAAGGTTTATGTTCACCGTTTGGCTAATGAAGAAGGTTCAAAAGTTTCTTTTGACAAAGTTCTTTTATTAGACGATAATGGAAATGTAACTTTAGGCGCCCCAGCTATAGAAGGTGCTTCAGTAGAAGCTAAAGTGTTACAACACTTAAAAGGAGATAAAGTTATCGTTTTCAAAAAGAAAAGAAGAAAAGGATACAAAAAGAGAAATGGTCACAGACAATATCTTACTCAAATTGTAATTGAAGGTATTACTGCAGCAGGTGGAACTAAAAAAGCAGCAGCTAAAAAAGCAGTTGTAGCAGAAGAAGCTCCGGCTACTGAAGTTGAAGCAGCTCCAAAAGCAAAAAAAGCAGCAGCTCCAAAAGCAAAAAAAGAAGCTACTAAAGAATAATAACAATATTTAAACTCATACGTCATGGCTCACAAGAAAGGTGTCGGTAGTTCGAAGAATGGTAGAGAATCAGAATCAAAACGTTTAGGCGTTAAGATTTTTGGTGGTCAAGCTGCTATTGCTGGGAACATCATCGTTAGACAAAGAGGTTCAAAACATAATCCAGGTGAAAACGTTTACATCAGTAAAGATCACACACTACACGCAAGAGTAGCTGGAGTTGTTAAGTTCCAAAAGAAAAAAGATAACAAATCTTATGTATCTATCCTTCCATTCGAAGCATAATCATAAAATTACTTATTAAAAAAACCCGTTCTGAAAAGAGCGGGTTTTTTCTTTTTCTGTAAATTGAAATTGGCTATCGGCGTATACATAATATAAATAAAACGGTAAATTTTATTGTTTTATTATAGAAAGCATCATATAATCAGTGTTATGTGGTTTTTTCTTAGTTGAAATTAACACAGAAACTGAGTTTGAATTCGTCCTAAAACCGGTGCAGAGACAAATAAAAATTTGCCACAGAGAACGCAAAGTTTTTTAAATATGTCAAGTTTAGTAAAAACACAAAGGTCACAAAGCTTTGCGGACTTAGATTGTGTATACACAACTTAGATCTTAGTGAACTCTGCGAAAAATCTTTGCGTTCTCTGTGGTAAAAAATAATTGAGGAGTATGGGAATTTTAATGTTTCTCCACAATATTTGGCGTTGATCCATGTTTTTTTATTATCTGAATTGAAATTTTTTTGTATCGTATTATTTGTATTTTTGACTGGACTAAACCACTCAAATTTTGAAAAAAATATTTTTTCTTTTATTTCTTTTCTCTACAAGCCTGTTTGCAAAAGAAATTCATCCTACTGAACAAATAGCGTCATTAAATGATACTCAAAAAAAGATTTTATATGAATTCGCAGTTTTACAAAAAAGCGGTTCTGATGCTAATGCATATTGGTTGAAACATAAAAATCAGTTTTTTGTACTCAATGATTCGGTAAGAAATCAATTAGCAAATGAAATTTACGTCAACTCTCATGTAGTTTATATTCCGGTAAAAGATTCTGCAGTTCAAATTTGGATGCAAACGCAATCACTCACGAATTGGATGTTGTATTTGGCCGCTTTTATTGCAATTTGTGCCATAATTGGTTTATTACGCAATTATTGGAATTTGCTCATAGGTGTTCTTATAAAACAATTTGCACCGTTATTCAGGCTTTTGTTTTCGGCCATTTTGCTTACGTATGAGTTGTTACTGATAGGCGTTGCATGCATTATTGGAGGATGCTATTTAGAAGAAATGACACTGAGAACAGTAGTAATTCATACAGGTCTGTTTTTATTGTGGAGTCAGTCAACTGCCATTTTTACAAGAAAATATCTGGTTCAGAAGTATGTTTTTCAAATAAAAGACAATTTCTGGGGAAACAATAAATGGGAAACGGTAAAAACAATTTGTCTTCCTGCAATTATTGTGACTGTCGCTCTTTTGTATGTCTTATATAAAGTTCCGGGTGATACATTATATAATTATGAGATTGTTGTGTCTGGTATGGCGGCTATTTGTGCTTTACCTTTTTGGCGTGTTTTAGAGAAATATATATCGCCAATTCTAATACCTTTTAAAGATACTTCGATCGAGAGAAGTATTTATTCACTTGCTGCCTGCATGGTTTTAGCTTTGCTTATAGATGGATTTTTTATAGCACAGCAGAATCCGCTTTTTTGCTATGTCATTATTGCGTTGACTAGTTTGCTGATTATTTCCTTTTTATTATTGTCACTTAAGGATAATTTTAAATACAATTATAAAAATTACTATTATTTGCAATTTATTACCATTCTTTTTCTTTCGGCTGTTTTATTGTATAGTTTTTATATTCATTCCGGAGAAATGATTTGGGCGTCGTTAATAGGAACAAGCATTTATGTTATTATAAAATATTGGGAGATTCCAACATTTTTTGTCAGCTGGAAAAGAAGCAAAACGGCTACTTGGGGATTTCTTGGAATGGCGGTATTATTGTGGTTGCTGGCCAAAGGTATTTTATATGTTTCGGGCGTGTTGTACGTGGCTTAAGTTATAATTGTTTTGTAATTTCGAGCGAAGGGAGAAATCGCATCCAGAGAGTGTCTTTACTTTGTGTTATTTCTCCCTTCGGTCGAAATGATAAGATTGTCGGGAATTGGAATTTGGGATTTTTAAATTGGGATTTAATTTATTCTATTCCGTATCCTTCGTTTCTTCCAAATCCTCAGTTTTACGGCCAACTTTTACTTTAGGACTATCCTGAGTTCCTGTAACAGTTAATGGAATTCCGAAAATACCTAATGGAGGTAATCCCAAACGCATTTTTAAATTTAATTTTCCGTCTAAGCTTGTAGTTCCCTCAATTCTTGGTCTAAAGCCGGCAAACTTAAATTTAAAACGTTCAACTGTCATGATATTATTCTTGATCTTACTTTTTATTTCAACTTTTGAAAGATCAGGGTTTTTCATAGATTCAGAATTGGTTTGTTTGCTTACGGCATTAAACATTTTCAAACCTCTTACTTTTACATCTTTTACAGAAAGTGTTCCGCCGCCAACAAGCGATGGATAAACCGGTTTCATGTTTTCGTTTAATCTCCCTTTTAACTGATAATCAAGCGATACAATTCCTTGTGCTTTTTCGGCTGCACTAGCCATTTTTCTAAAAACTTCAACTTCATTGTAAGCCCTTTTAATATCAAAATCAGAAGCTTTAATGCTGTAGTCAAAATTTGCTTTTTGAGGCGTCACAGCCTGATAATTGCCATTCATAGCAACATTACAGCCAATTAAATTGAAGCCTGTATTTTGCATGCTCAGTTTGCCTTGGTTCATCTTTAAATTTCCGCTGGCATTTTGAAGATTTAATTTGTCAAAATAAACTTTTTGGGCATGCGCCATTAATTGCAAATTTAAATTGGTTGGAATAATAATAACTCCAGTTTGTTTGGTTTCCGTTTGAGAAGCTGCATTTGTATCTGTTTCAGACATAAATTCATCAACATTAATATATCTCGCCGAAACCGTAAAAGAGCCTTTTAAAACTCCTGTATTTGTTGTTATATAATTAAAAACGTTCTGCAAATATCCGTTCATCTTAAAATCTGATTGCCCATAAGCAGCCAAAAAGTTATTGAAAGACATTTTATCCTGATTGATTTTGAAAATACCTTCCTTAATGATGAATTTTTTAGGCAGATATTCTGATGCAACTCCAATGTTTCTAAGTTCAAGCGTTCCTTTGTTGTAAAGTTTGCTGTAATTTCCTTTTTCAGCGTCGCTTTGTTTGCCTTTTAAAACCAAATCAGCTTTTATAAAACCATCTAAATCCAAACCTTTTTGAGAAAACACTTTGTATATTTTATTTACATCAAGTTCACCATTTGCTTTGATGTCGTAATTTAAATCATCAAAATCGCTTAAAGCAGCAGATACAAAAACAGGTTTTCCTTCAAAAGTAAACTGAGCTGGTTTTAAATTCACTTTCAAATCCTGAAAAGTTCCTTTTTGATTGCTGATGTTAGATTTTACAACAATGTTGGTAATCGCATTTGGATAATATTTTGTTTTAATATAGCCGTTCTCTAAATCAATATTTCCTTTTGTAACAGGAAAAAGTTTGTTTTTTTGATCGAATTTCCCCTTCGCTTTTACATCTCCGGCCAAAGTTCCTTTTAATTCCAAATCAGGAATTCCAAGAGCTTTATTTAATTTGGCAAGATCTATTTTGGCTTTAAAATCGGCGTCAATATTTGGAGTGCTTAAGCCTTCCATATATAACTTTGATTTTAAATAATCGTTATTGATCTTCAGTGATATATTTTTGGCATCAACAATTAAAAGTTCAGGATCTAATGAAGGAACTTTTGTTTTTACCTCTAAATTAAGATCAGAAACCGGAAAAGCACTTTTGTTATAATTCACAAATCCGTTGTCAATTTTTACATCTAAATTAAGGTCCGGAGCTTTTTTTTGCGAAGCAATATAGTCTCCTTTTACTGTTAAAAGTAAATTAGTATTACCTTTTAATTCTGTTTTAGAAAGCCAGGTGATGTATTTTGGTGGAAAAGCAGTGAAAACATCGTACAAGTCGCTGTTTTCTGATTTTATTGCCAAGTCCATATTATAGCCGTCTTTTAGAAAATTGAAATTTCCTTTAAAATCGACTACCAGCTGATTTATTTTTAAATTGTTTTGTTGGAAAAAGAATGATAACGAATTGATATTTACTTTCGTAATCAAATCGGCATCAATTTTTTTGTTCATTAAATAAGGTTCATCTTCATAAACAATATTTAGTTTTTCGACTTTTGCTTTTGAATATAAATCGAAAACGGATTTGTTTAAATCTCCTTTTCCTAAATAATTAAAACCAAGAGCATCAAAATGTACTTTTGTGGATCGATCATCATAAATAATTTTACTGTTGATGATTTCAATTCGTTCCAATTTTAAAGCTGTATCTGAGCTGTCTTTTTGTGTGGTTGTCTGTGCCGTAGATTTGTAAATGTTGTAATTGGCTTCACCATTTTTATTGACTTTTACATTAATAAACGAGTCAGACAAATAAATCTGGTCGATTTTTACAGATCGGCCAAAAACTAAACTTGCAACGTTTATTCCAAACGAAACCTCTTTTGCAGTAATAAATTTTTCAGCTTTATAAGGTGCAGAACCATTAAGACTTAAATCATTTAATGTTAAGGTTAAAGAAGGAAAATGACGAAAAAAAGATACAGAAACATCAGAGTAATTCAATTCGGCGCTTAGCCTTTCATTCGCCGTTTTTTTGATTTGATCCTTAATTTGATCTTCAAAAATGATTGGCGTTAAAAACAATAACCCCAGAATAACAGCAAAAGCTATTGCCAGGTATTTACCTGTTTTTAGTAAGACCGATTTAAATTTATTAGTTGGCATTTAAAATTGTGATATGATTTATATTTTGAATTAGGATCGGATAAGTTTTTTATCCGTGAACGGTTTCGCTTTTTCCGTAATTGGTTATGATTGAACCTTCATATTCAATCCATTCTTTCCAGCGTTTGTCGATGTCAATATTGTCTGTATATTTTCTGGCAAAGCCTAAAAAAGTAGTATAATGTCCGGCTTCAGAAATCATCAAATCACGATAAAATTTGGCTAATTCTTCGTCTTTTATATTTTCAGAAAGCACTTTAAAACGCTCACAGCTCCTGGCTTCGATCATTGCCGAAAACAATAAACGATCGCAAAGCGCGTCTTTACGGCTTCCATCTTTCTTCATAAATTTAAAAAGTTCATTTACATAATGATCTTTTCTTTCGCGGCCCAAAGTCAGGCCTCTTTTTTTAATTATGTCGTGAACCATTTGTAAATGTTCCAGTTCTTCTCTTGCAATTACAAGCATTTCGGTTACCAATTCTTCCAATTCAGAATTGTAAGTAACTAAACTAATGGCGTTTGAAGCTGCTTTTTGCTCGCACCACGCATGATCCGTTAAAATTTCTTCGATATTCGATTCGACGATATTTACCCAACGAGGGTCTGTGGCTAATTTTAATCCTAACATAATTTTATAGAAAAAAGTGTTTTGCAAAATTAGTGTTTTTTATCGCCGAAAGTCAGGAAATATGGTGCAAATCCGCGTAAAATAGTATTATTTTGTAACTTGAAACAAATCAAATGAATCACGCAAAAAAACTTTTAATTATTGGTTTTGTCTGGCCGGAGCCAAATTCGTCTGCAGCGGGTGGAAGAATGATGCAGTTGATTTCTATTTTTGCAACAAATGGATTTGAAATTACATTTGCAAGCCCGGCATTAGACAGTGATTTTATGGTTGATTTGAAAGCTTTTGGAGTTGAAAAAAGAACCATAGAATTGAATAATTCCAGTTTTGATGATTTTATTATGGCATTAAATCCGGATATTGTTTTATTTGATCGTTTTATGATTGAAGAACAATTTGGATGGCGGGTTTCAGAAAACTGTCCAAAAGCAATTCGTTTACTTGATACTGAAGATTTACATTGTTTGAGAACGGCGAGACAAAAAGCTTTTAAAGAAAATCGAACTTTTGAAGTTCAGGATTTGTTATCTGAGGAAGTTGCAAAACGTGAAATCGCAAGTATTTTAAGATGTGACTTATCTTTTATTATTTCAGAATTTGAAATGGATCTCCTAAAAGATACTTTCAAAATTGATTCCAATCTGATTCATTATTTACCTTTTTTAGTTGATAAAATGTCTGAGGAAAATCTTCAGGAATTACCTTCTTTTGGAGAACGCAAGAATTTTGTTTTCATCGGAAATTTTCTTCATGAACCAAATTGGAATACAGTTCAGTATTTAAAAGAAACGATTTGGACTTTAATTAGAAAACAGTTTCCCGAAGCTATTTTACAAGTTTATGGCGCATATCCATCACAAAAAGTACTGCAATTGCATCAGCCTAAAAGCGGTTTTTTTATTATGGGAAGAGCAGAGGATGCCAATGAAATTGTAAAAAACGCCAGAATTGTTTTGGCTCCAATTCGTTTTGGTGCAGGTTTAAAAGGAAAATTGTTAGAAGCAATGCAATGCGGAACGCCAAGTGCAACCACAACAATTGGTTCGGAAGCAATGCATGGTAATTTACCGTGGAATGGTTTTATTACTGATGATATTCAGGAGTTTGCCAAAAAAGCTGCTGAATTATATAGGGATGAAAACTCGTGGAAGCAAGCCCAAAAAAATGGAATCGCAATTGTGAACGAGTGCTATCAAAAAAATAAATATTCAGATGAATTAATTAAAACAATTAATTCATTATTGAATGATTTTGAAAATCATCGTTTGCATAATTTTATGGGAAGTTTGCTGCAGCATCATACTTTAAAAAGTACCAAATACATGGCAAAATGGATTGAAGCGAAGAATAAAAATTAGGCTTCCATTTTTCAGGAGCTAATCCCGCTATCCGTTCCAATCTTTTGTGGCTCCCGAAGCCTCGGGACCGCCACAAAAGGATTTTCACTTCTATCGGGGCTAGGACAATCATTTTCAAAATAATATTTCCGTTTATTTTGTCATTTCGGCGGAGGAGAAATTACAAATAACACGTATAAAAAAAGAGACTATTCCTTTGAGGATAGTCTCTTTTAAGATTGTATTCTTTTAAAGTTTATTTCAACAAACCTTCAACAGCCTGAACGGTTGTTGCATGATAACCTGATTTTGCTTTTTCAAAAATTTGTTTTGCCCAGCTTTTTCCTTCCGGAGTTTTTACCAATTCTTTATAAAGTGTCATTAAAGATCCGGTTCTGCTCGTTGCAATCATAAATTGTTCTATTGCAGGATAAGCAGGTTTGTACTGATGAATTATTGCCTGTGCAAACCACTGACGTTTGATTACGAAGTTACCGTTTTTAGTAAAATTGAATTCATTGTCAATTGCGGCCATTTCTTCAACAGTAATATCTGCAGGCAAATAATCAATAAAATGCTGTTTTTCCGTTGTTGATTTTATTTTCGAACTTAATCCTTTAACGCCTGTTGTTCTCCAGTTTTTCTGAATGTTATCTATTGCAGTAAAATCTTCAGAAGAAGGAGTGGTTATATTTGATGGAACGCCTGGTTTATAAATCCAGTCGTCTAATTTGATTTTATCAGCCAGGGCTTTGTCTCCTTTAATAAGATTCTCTTTTAGGTATTTTACGAAATCTTCTGTTGTTATAGATTGAAAAGCATGCGCATCAAAATAGTTTTTAATAAACGGATCGAATTTTTCACGACCAACAGCTGCTTCGATTACTTTCAGGAAATTATAGCCTTTTACATAAGGAATCTGGCTAATTCCGTCATCTGGGTTTCTGTTGGTAAGACTTACTTTTAATCTTGTATCAGGATTGGTAGCGCCATATTCAGCAATATTGTCATCTAAATCTTTACGAGTTAGAACATCCTGCATTTCAGCTTCTTTTTTACCGAAAATTTCTTCGCCAATTCTGTGTTCAACATAAGTAGTGAAACCTTCGTTCAACCAAATATCATCCCAGGTTGCGTTGGTTACTAAGTTTCCGCTCCAACTGTGGCCTAATTCGTGCGCCAATAAACTTGTTAAAGAACGATCGCCGGCAATAACGCCCGGAGTCAGGAAAGTTAAGTTTGGATTTTCCATTCCACCATAAGGAAAGCTTGGAGGTAAAACCAAAACATCGTAACGTCCCCAACGATATGGTCCATAAAGTTTTTCGGCAGCACCAACCATTTTTCCCAGCTCAGCAAATTCCCATGCAGCTTTTTTTAATATAGAAGGTTCAGCATAAACTCCGGTTCTGTTGTCAATTGATTGAAATGCAATGTCTCCAACAGCAATTGCCATTAAGTAAGATGGAATCGCTTTATCTTGTTTAAAAGTGTAAACACCTGTGTCGTTTTTTTGTTGAGGATTTACAGAGGCGCTCATTACAGCTAACAAATCTTTAGGAACCGTAACTTTTGCATTATAAGTAAAGCGTATTCCCGGTGAATCCTGACATGGAATCCAGGTACGAGACCAGATACTTTCTCCCTGAGAGAAAACAAAAGGTTTCTTTTTATCTGCAGTTTGTTGCGGATTTAGCCATTGCAATGCAACAGCATCTTTGGTTGTGCTATAATAAATGTTAACTTTTGTAGTGTTTGGTTCAATAGTAATATGAAGTGGTTTTCCGTGAAATTCAACTGCTGCACCGAGTTCGAATTTCGTTTCTTTTTCTTCGTCACCTAAAGTTACTTTGGTAATATTTAGCGTGTTTTCATCAAAGATAATTTCGTTTCCTTTGCTAATATTATCAATTTGCCAGGAAGCTTTTCCTGAGATTGTTTGTGTATCAAAGTCAACTTTGATATGAAGATCTAAGTGTTTTACGACAGCAAGATCTGCTTTAGAAAAAGTGTGCTCGTCTTTAATAGTAGCTTTAGCAGTGGTTGTTTTTTCTGCCGGATCTTTTTTCTGACACGCAAAAGCTGTTAAAAATAAGGTTACTAAGAATATTTTTTTCATATTTATGAAGTATTGAAATTGAGAAACTAAATTAAATAAAAAATCCCGTTCTGATTACTCAAAACGGGATTTAAATATGTAAACAATCGATTATGCCAACATTGTAACCGGGCTTTCGATGTATTGTTTTAACGTTTGTAAAAATTGAGCTCCGGTTGCGCCGTCAATTGTTCTGTGGTCGCAAGCTAATGATAACATCATTGTGTTTCCAACTACAATCTGACCGTTTTTAACTACTGGTTTCTCAACAATTGCACCTACAGAAAGGATAGCAGAGTTTGGCTGGTTGATAATTGAATTAAATTCAGTAATACCAAACATTCCAAGGTTAGATACTGTAAAAGTACTTCCTTCCATTTCTTGTGGTCCTAATTTTTTGTTTTTTGCTCTTCCTGCAAGATCTCTTACACTAGCACCAATTTGAGATAAACTCATAGCATCTGTAAATTTCAATACAGGAACTACTAATCCGTCTTCAACAGCAACAGCAACACCAATATTAACGTGGTGGTTGATGATGATAGCATCTTCTTTCCACTGAGAGTTAATTTTTGGATGTTTTTTCAATGCCAAAGCACAAGCTTTAATCACCATATCATTGAATGATACTTTTGTATCAGGAACAGTATTGATAGTTGCTCTTGCGCCCATTGCTTCGTCCATGCTTACTTCGATCACTAAGTTGTAGTGAGGTGCTGTAAATAAAGATTCGGCTAAACGTTTTGCGATAATTTTACGCATTTGAGAATTTTTGATCTCTTCTGTGTAAACTTCTCCGGCAGGAACAAATACTTTCGGAGCAGATGGTGCAGCAGTTTCTGATTTAGCGTCAGCACTTGCAGCAGGTTTTGCTTGTGTGGATGGAGTAAAGTTTTCGATATCGCTTTTTACGATACGTCCGTTTTCTCCAGAACCTTTAACCTGAGTTAATTGGATTCCTTTATCAGAAGCGATTTTTTTAGCTAATGGAGAAGCTAAAATTCTTCCTCCTGAATTATCGGCAACAGCTTCTGTAGCTTTTTCAGCAGTAGGAGCAGCAGCTTTTTCTTCTGTTGCAGGAGCACTTGCAGTTGCAGCGCCTCCGCCAGTATAATTTTCAGCAATTCCGGCAATGTCAGTTCCTGCTGGTCCAATGATAGCTAATAAGCTATCAACAGGCGCAGTATTTCCTTCCTGAATACCGATGTATAATAATGTTCCGGCATTGAAAGACTCAAACTCCATTGTAGCTTTGTCTGTTTCAATTTCTGCTAAAATATCTCCTTCAGCAACAGTATCGCCTACTTTTTTCAACCAGGTTGCTACAGTTCCTTCTGTCATTGTATCACTCAAACGTGGCATAGTAACTACTATAACACCTTTTGGTAATTCAGTTGCAGCTTTTGCAGGAGCAGCAGTTTCTGTTTTTGCTTCAGCAGCAGGAGCGTCAGCTTTTGGTGCCGAAGCTTCTGGACTAGCAGCAGGAGCATCTCCACCAGCTAAAAGTGCTGAAATATCTTCTCCTTCTTTTCCAATAATTGCTAATAATGAATCAACCGGAGCAGTTTCTCCAGCCTGAATTCCAATATGTAAAAGAGTTCCTTCGTTAAAAGATTCGAACTCCATTGTTGCTTTGTCTGTTTCAATTTCAGCTAAGATATCTCCTTCGCTAATTTTGTCGCCTACTTTTTTAAGCCAAGTCGCTACCGTTCCTTCCGTCATAGTATCGCTCAAACGAGGCATTGTTACTTTTATCGCCATAATATTTTATAGTTTATGAGGTGTAAATGGATAGTCTTCTTGTGCGTATACTACATCGTATAATTGTTGCAATTCAGGATATGGAGATTCTTCAGCAAATTTCTGACATTCCTCAACTAAGTCCTTAACTCTTTGGTCAATTACTTCAATTTCTTCTTCTGTAGCGTATTTTTGATCCATAATTACATCTAAAACCTGAGTAATTGGGTCAATTTTTTTGTATTCTTCAACCTCTTCTTTAGAACGGTATAATTGTGCATCAGACATTGAGTGTCCTCTGTAACGGTACGTTTTCATTTCAAGGAAAGTTGGTCCGTCTCCACGACGTGCTCTTTCAATAGCTTCGTGCATTGCTTCAGCAACTTTTACAGGATTCATTCCGTCAACAGGTCCGCAAGGCATTTCGTATCCTAAACCAAGTTTCCAGATATCAGTGTGGTTTGCAGTTCTTTCTACAGAAGTTCCCATTGCATAACCGTTGTTTTCAACGATAAATACAACTGGTAATTTCCATAACATAGCCATGTTGAAAGCTTCATGTAATGAACCTTGTCTTGCAGCTCCGTCACCAAAATAAGTCATGGTAACACCGCCCGTGTTGAAATATTTATCAGCAAAAGCCAAACCAGCTCCTACCGGAATTTGTCCACCTACAATACCGTGACCTCCGTAAAAACGGTGCTCTTTAGAGAAAATGTGCATAGAACCTCCCATACCTTTAGAGGTTCCTGTTACTTTTCCTAAAAGTTCAGCCATTACATTTCTGGGATCAACTCCCATACCAATTGGCTGTACGTGGTTTCTGTAAGCAGTAATCATTTTATCTTTAGTCAGGTCCATAGCGTGCAATGCGCCTGCTAATACAGCTTCCTGACCATTATATAAGTGTAGAAAACCTCTAACTTTTTGTTGAATGTATAATGCTGCAAGTTTGTCTTCAAACTTTCTCCAAAGCAGCATGTCTTCGTACCACTTTAAATATACTTCTTTTGTAACTTCTTTCATCTGAATTCTTTCTTTTGCTAAAGTTTGTTTGTGTTATCAATTGTTGCCTATAACGCAAAATAGTTTCCTCCCACAAATTTGCGCCCGAAAGGTCGGGATGCAAAAATAAGACATTACATTTAAGAACTAAAATTTAAACGCTACTTTTTGGCTTTTTTTTACAAGAACTTTTTATCAAACATAAAAGGGAGCAAATTTTTAAGGGATGTTGATTGGTAAACTTCTCCAATTTCACCCATAAAATAGATTTCTATAGGGGTTTCCTGTTTAATTTCGTATTCTGCTATTGATTGACGGCATGAACCACATGGCGGAATTGGAGCTTTTGTCTGATTGGTATCTGACGCTGCTGTAATTGCCATTTTTAAGATTTTAGCTTCCGGATATACACTTCCGGCGTGAAAAATAGCGACACGTTCTGCACATAATCCCGAAGGATACGCCGCGTTTTCCTGATTTGATCCCAGAATTATTTTTCCGTTATCTAAAAGTAAAGCGGTACCAACTCTAAATTGGGAATATGGGGCATATGCTTTTTTGCGAATTTGAATTGCCTGATCCATTAAGTTTTGAATGTCGTTTGGCAGTTCTTCTATTGAATCATAAACTAAAAATGATGATGTAACGCTTATTTCTTTCATTCTTTTTAAGGGAAAAAAAATCCAAATTTCTAATTTTAGAAATTTGGATTGTTGTATTGTTTTTAATTTTTTTGTTTAGTATTGCTCGTATTTATCGCCAAAGTTAAACGTTAAAGAAAAACGAAGTGTGTTTTCTAACGGATTTTTAACTTTTGATGTTGAAAATAGATAAGATACGTCAATTTTAACTATATTATATTTGAATCCGGCCCCTAAAGAGAAAAATTGTCTCGCTCCTTTTTCAGGGCTTTCATGAAAATAACCTGCTCTTACGGCAAATGAGTCCTGATACATATATTCTGCACCAACGCTATAGGTTATTTCTTTTAATTCTTCGCTAAATCCGTCCGGAGCATCTCCAAAAGATTTAAATATTCCAGAAACCCAGCCAATATCATTGTAGGCTTTATAATTTGCTGCATCTGCATCTGCCTGAGAAATGTCTCCGGCATCTGTAAAATCTCCATCTCCGTTTGCATCAACAGCAGTTCCTGGTCCTGGAGGAGTTGGTACTAAAAGTTTTGTAAATTCTAAACTTACACCAACTTTGTTGTAGTCGTCTAAAATAAAATCAAAACCTCCTCCTAATCTTAGGTTTGCAGGTAAAAAGTTAGCACTTATGTCGTCATTATCATAACTGATTTTTTGACCTAAATTTTGCATATTGAAACCTGCTCTCCATCTTCCGTTAAAATCAGCATAAGCGATTTCATCAGATTGATAAAAACCAGCAATGTCTACTGCAAAAGAACTTGCAGCTGATGCATCAATGTCGGTTGAAGGGATTTTTAAGTTTGAACGGATGTATCTTGCGCCAACGGCCATAGAAAATTTATCACTTAATTTTAATGAATAAGATCCGTCTAGGGCAAATTCATTAGGATTTACTTCTCTTGTAGGCTCATTTGGATCTCCAGTTTCTCTTAGTTCAATTCCTCCAAAACCAAAGAAACGAAAGCTTGTTGCAAAAGCACTTCGTTCGTTAATTTTATTGTAATAGGTAAGTTGTCCTAAAGAAATGTCGTTAGCCAAATCTGTCAAATAAGGAGTATAGCTTATTGAAAGCCCTTGTGCTTCTACTGCAAATGCATATTTTGCAGGATTCCATTGTTGAGAATAAGCGTCTGTTGCTGTTGCTACACCCTGGTCTGCCATACCGGCCGCTCTTGCATCTGCGGCAACGAGTAAGAAAGGTACTCCGGTAGTAATGGGACGTTCAATGTCTTGGGCTTTTGCGTACGAAATAATTAATAAACAAATTAATAGTAGAGATATTTTTTTCATTTATAGATTTAAGGTTTTTATGGTAAAAATATATATATATTTATAATATGACAAGTTTTTCGTACTTTTCTGCTCTTTTATTTGTTAAATTTGATCTAACAGTGAGTTTGTAGATGTAAACGCCTTTCCCAATGCGGTCTCCAAAATCATCTTTGCCGTCCCAGGTTATCTCTCTTGATAAAAAACCTTCAGTTGTAATAACCTGATTTTTTGTCCATACCACTTTTCCGGTAATTGTCATCACCTGAACCTGAACATCTAAAGGTTCATAAGGTCTGTTATGTGAAAACCAGAATTGAGTGTAGGTCGAAAATGGATTAGGATAATTAAGAACGTGTGTCAGGGTCAGTGATTCATCTCCAACAACTATAAACTGTATTTCGCTTGTTACGGGATTGTTATAAACATCCCAGGCTGTAAAACTTATAGTGTGCAGTCCTGCTTCTAAATTTCTTAGCGGAAAACGTAAATTTCCATTTGTATAATCGTCTAATTTAGTTTGATAATAATCGTTTAGTATATAAGGATTACTTACATCTCCATCTAAAATCGCTACAATATCATGACCAATTCCGCTAGCGGTATTTATCCCGTTTTCATCTTCTAAAAAAGCCAATAAAAATGGAGAACTATTTGTGATTCCGCCAGAAACAAAAGTTTCGTCGTTCATATATAACTTCACTTTCGGATTTATATTGTCCGCAGGTGCATTTTCATTTATTCCGCCTATTTTAATGGTAGTATTATAGCCTGATTGGTTCTCTAAAAGTGCCGTTTTCTTTGCATAAAAGCTAATTCGGCCATAGTCTACCGGTATTCTGATGTCTCTTGGAACAACAAAACTAAATTCAAACTGACCATTGGTTACTGATGCATTTCCTCTAAAAATAGTTTCTCCCAAAGTTTTGAAAGACATTGCAGGGCTATAACCATCATTATTTAAAGTTGTGGTTGTAATTAATTTATCAAATATAGCAGTGGCCAATTCGCCATTATAATTACTTAAAACAGTATTGTTCTCGTCTGTAATTTCTCCTGTAATTTTAATTTTTGCTAAAGATTTAAAATCAGCAATAGGCTGTGAGATAACAATATCATTTACTTTTGTTAAATTAATTCTGGGTTTGGGAATAGCCAGCATCAAAGCGGGATCTCCAATGTAAAAAATTACATTACTGGATGAGCTTGGATTATCATTTTTAGAAATCCGAAGTGCTTCTGAGATTGCAGTATATTGGTTTGTGCCATAAGAAAGCAGGTTTTTTGTAAGGTTGTCATTAAAATTTTCTGCATTATATTGACCTATAGCACGAATGGTTGTAAGCATTGCAATTGCTCCTCCTTTTGGATTCCAAAATGTGTATTCGCCTGCTGTTGGCCTTGTTGGGTCATCAAATCTTGAAAATTCGCAGGTGATAGTTATAAATAAGGGATATTTGTATTGATTGTTTAAATTTTGACCGTCAGATTTCTCCCAGATTCTTTCGGCTGCCAATCCATCTTCACCGCCATGTCCCAGATAATTAAAAACCAAAGCTCCTTTTTCAAAAGCATCAAAAAAGTCAGTTCTTGCTTTTGGATATCTCGATCCTCCGGCAGAAGCTTCCTGAGTATATGAGTCCAGAATAATTTTGTCAATATTAAAAAAAGGTTTTTCGGTTGAGATAAGATCTGCCAATGCATTTTGACGGGATTGCAAAGAAGCATCAGAACTCTGGTCAGCATCATCGCTTACTAAAACAAAATTATTTCTCCAGTTTCCGTACGATTTAGTATCGTGATATTCCAAAACTTTATTGACCATTTCTTCGGCCTGAGCATTGTCTGAGATTAACATTCTTCCAACTGCGATATCAATTCCTCCAAAAAAAGAAATCACATTTCCTTCGTCAGCATCCATGAGGGCGTAAAAGTCATCTGATGCAAATGAAGATTCTCCAACGGTATTACTATTTAAGGAATGATATATAGGTACAATATTCGTGTTATTTGAAATTCTGTTTTTATAATCGAATGATGCATCGCCAAACAAATTCACGTATTTAATTCTTTTTTCTGCGGAAGAAGCATTGTCATAAATATATCGGATGCAGTTTCTAATGGCAGAAATATCTTGTTTTCCAGAAGAAAATTCCTGATAGATATTTTCTAGCGAAATTACTTTTACATTTAAATTAGAATTAGTGCGATGAAAATTGGCTAGTTTTTCTGCTTGGGAAATTAAAATTTTAGGAGTTATAATTACATAATCAATATCCTGAAACGCATTTTGATTGTTTTTAAAAAGTGTTCCTTTCAAATTCTGGTTTGCAATTTTGGGCTGACTATCTTTTAAAGGAGTATAAAAATCTGAAGCATCAATTGCAATGTATTTTCGAATTTCTCCTAAAGAAGCTTTAAAGCTAAAAGTGGCCAAATTTGTATTTTCTATTTTTGATACATTATATAGGTCTGTAACATCCCAAATCTGACTAATGCCTGAAGCGTTGCCAATAGTATAATTCACAATTCCCGAAGTTGAACCTGCCAGATCATATTGAAACTTAAATTGTTTTCCTGTGCCCTGCAGTTTTCGTTTTGCAATTAGGTTGATATAATCCAGATATCCTTTTGAGCCTGGTACACCATTATTATTATAGGTAAGTTTTATTTTGATATTGTCTGCACCTGTAAAAGTGCTGTTAGAAGGGAGTTTTACCGAGTAATATCTAACATCAGAACCTGTAACTAATGAATTAAATGAAATGTTGCCAATGTTTTGCCCGTTGGCAGAAACTGCAAAAGAAGTAGGAGTGTAGGCGGCCGAAGCTGCGTTTACTTCTATTTTTAAAGGAATTGTTGTTTCCAGATTTGGGAAATTGAACTCAAATTCCTGTTCTGCATTAATATCAAACGCTTCTCCTAGCCATTGACGCCCTAAATGGGCAACGTTAGTAAGGTCGACTTCGTGAAATTGATAGTCATCAAACGTGTTTAAGTTCAGTGTAGCGCTGCCTGTTGGCTGATTTGCGGTAGAAATTCTTTTCCCATCGCTGCCGGTTGCTGTAATATAATAGTATGATTTGGTGTCGTATAAATTAATATTGGTCTGGCTTTCATTATTCCAGTTGTCAACTCCTTCTGCATAAAAAAGAATATAATCTTCATTATTAAAAGTACCGTCATTTTCTCCTATAATTTGAATACTGTTTTCCATTAAGTCATCAGGATAATAAGTATTGTTTGCTAATGGAAGCATTTTTCCACCATTTCCATAAATTTTAATCTTTCTCGGATCAACTTTGCCTGCATCAAATCCTAAACTCTGTAAAAAAGACTTTGAAATTTTATAAGCACCTGATTTTTCGACATAAAAGCGATACCAGTCGCCAGAAGCCAAAACAGAATTAGAAACTAAGGCTGATTTTTGATAAGAAGAAGAACTACTGCTTTTTGCTGTACTATTATTTATTGAATACGAAAATGACTTGATTCGTTTATAGCTATTTCCTTCCTTAATAATTGGGTAAAGAGATAGAAAAGTTTGTTTCTTATCTCTTGCTGAGACGTTTTTTAATGTTTCATTTGGTCTGTCCGGAATGTTTTGAAGTGTTAAATCTCCTAAATCCGTAATAGAAATTGTTTCGTATATGACGTTAGTTAACGAAACAGAATTGCTGTTTGAAGAGCTCGATTCGGCAAGTTTAAGAAGCAGTGTTATGCTTTTTTTTGTAGTATCGAACCTAAAACTGCTTCCTGTGAAGTAAGGTATGATTATTTTGTATTCGCCAAAACTCATCTCTTTTTTATTTTGCCAATCTAATGTGAGGCCGCCATTTATCTGAGAAAATGAGACAAAAGGAATCAAAAAAAGATATAGAATTATGGCTTGTTTCATAGGTTGAAAATACTAGTTTGAAATTAAAACATTTTAGTAAGTAAAAATATAGTATTTCATGTTATAGTAAATAATAAAAAGTATATTTTTGCGTTCGTAACTATAGGTTATTTTCTGGTAAAAAACAGCTAAATAAAATTATTAGAACAGATGTTGCTAATTAAATGTTAATTATTATATTGCAGCACCTAAATTTATCACCTAAGAATGAGTATGAAAGTAAACAAAATTGTAGTCTTGCAATTAATGATGTCAATGGTATTGATGTTGGGCACGGCTAGTTGTAGCAAAAAATCGAGTTCAAGCCACGCTTCTAGAGCAACAGGTTGGGATGTAGATAGTCAGAATGGAACTGCTGCTAGAAATGCAGGGAAAAAACAACAGGCTGGTCCTGGGTTAGTTTTTGTTGAAGGAGGTACATTTACTATGGGTAAAGTACAGGATGATGTTATGCACGATTGGAATAACACACCAACTCAACAACACGTTCAATCATTCTACATGGATGAAACTGAAGTTACGAATGGTATGTACTTAGAGTACCTGGAGTGGCTTAAAAAAGTTTTCCCTCCAACAGAAGAAAATTACAAGAATATTTATGAAGGAGCGTCTCCTGATACTTTGGTATGGAGAAATCGTTTAGGGTATAACGAAACGATGACTAATAATTACTTAAGACACCCTTCTTACGCTAACTACCCAGTAGTAGGTGTAAACTGGATTCAAGCTGTTGAATTTAGTAAATGGAGAACAGACCGTGTAAACGAGGCTGTTTTAGAAAAAGACGGATATCTTAAAAAAGGTGCTAAAACTACAGACGTAAGTGCTGAAAGTTTATTTAATACTGAAGCTTACCTTGCTTCACCTTCTACTACTTATGGTGGTAACGAAGAATTAGTATTAAAGAAAAATCCAAACGGAAGAAGACCAAAAGCAAATAAAGATGGTGTAGTAGAAGAAAAGAATGTGTACGCACAACGTTCTTCTGGAGTTATCTTGCCAGAATACAGACTTCCTACAGAAGCTGAATGGGAATATGCTGCTGCAGCTGATGTTGGACAAAGAGAGTACAATATATATAAAGGACAAAAGAAATATCCTTGGTCTGGAGATTATACTCGTTCGGCAAAACGTAAAAATAAAGGAGATCAATTGGCTAACTTTAAACAAGGAAACGGTGATTACGGTGGAATTGCAGGATGGTCAGACGATGGAGCAGATATCACAAATGCTGTAAAAAGCTATGCTGCTAATGATTTCGGATTATACGATATGGCGGGTAACGTTGCAGAATGGGTTGCTGACGTTTACAGACCTATTATTGATAATGAAGCAAATGATTTTAACTACTATAGAGGAAATCAATACGCTAAAAACAAAATTGGTAAGGACGGTAAACTTGAAATCATTACTAAAGAGAACATCAAATATGATACTTTAAGTAACGGTAAAGTTGTAGCAAGAAATCTTCCGGGAGAAATTGCTCAGGTGCCAGTTGACGAAAACGAAACTTACTTGAGAACCAATTTCAGTACAAGTGACAATATCAATTATAGAGATGGTGACAAACAATCATCTAAATATTTTGACTTTGGAGATTCAGAATCTGGAACAAAAGCTGATCAAACAATGTACAACTCTCCTAAACATAATATCACTACAGATAGTTTAGGTAAGGTGTTGAGAAAATATGACAACTCTAGTAAACGTACTACTTTAATCGATGATAAAGTAAGAGTTTACAAAGGAGGTTCTTGGAGAGACAGAGCTTATTGGTTAGATCCGGCTCAAAGAAGATATTTTCCTCAGGATATGGCAACTGATTATATCGGTTTCAGATGTGCAATGTCTAGAGTAGGTTCTAAAGCTGAAAGAAGAAAGTCGCCTAGAAACTAAGTTTTAGAAATTTCAAAATAAAAGATTCCAAATTCCAAGTGCTGAATATTCAGTTTGGAATTTGGAATTTTTTTATGATAACTTTTCTATTTTTACAATTCATAAAAAATGTTTTATAAATGAATATTCAGGAAATTCACAATTTGTTTTTGCAATGTAAATCTGTTTCAATTGATACAAGAAAAATTGAAAAAGGTTCCATGTTTTTTGCTATTAAAGGAGAAAATTTTGATGCTAATACTTTTGCTCAGCAAGCACTGGATTTAGGTGCTTTGTTTGTTGTTATTGACAACGAGTCTTATTTAATAGATGAAAGAACAATTCTTGTTCAAAATAGTTTAGAAACATTACAGGAATTATCAAAATTTCACAGAACATATTTAAAATTGCCAATTATTGCATTAACAGGAAGCAATGGTAAAACAACAACCAAGGAATTGATTAATGTTGTTTTGGCTAAAAAATTCAACACAAAAGCAACAATTGGAAATTTAAACAATCATATCGGAGTTCCGTTAACCTTATTGTCTTTTACTGGTGAAACTCAAATAGGTATTGTTGAAATGGGGGCAAATCATAAGAAAGAGATTGAATTTTTATGTGAAATTGCGCAACCTGATTATGGTTACATAACCAATTTTGGCAAAGCTCATTTAGAAGGTTTTGGTGGTGTTGAAGGTGTAATTGAAGGAAAAAGTGAGATGTATCAATATCTTGCCAAAAATAAGAAAACGGCTTTTGTAAATCTGGAAGATCCAATTCAGATTGAAAAATCAAACGCTATAGATTCATTTACATTTGGAATTAAAAAAGAGAAAGCTGATTTGGAAATTAATAGTATTGAAGCTAATCCATTTGTAGAAATTAAGTATAATGATTTTACTGTAAAGTCTAATTTAATTGGTCTTTATAATGCTAATAATATTAATGCAGCTGTTGCTATAGGAACATATTTTAAAGTTGATACAAAAGATATAAAGGCGGCTATTGAAGGATATGTTCCTGATAATAACAGATCTCAATTATTGAAAAAAGGTACAAATCAAATTATTTTGGATGCTTATAACGCAAATCCAAGTAGTATGGCGGTAGCTATTGCCAATTTTGTACAACTAGACAATCCAAAAAAAGTTATGATTTTGGGTGATATGTTCGAATTAGGGAATGAAAGTGTCCAAGAGCATAAAATCATTGTCGATTCAGTTTCCAATCAAAGTGAATCTGCTTGTTATTTCATTGGAAAAGCATTTTATGAGAGTAGAATTTCAAAAGAAAATATCTGGTTTTTTGAAACCTTTGATGCTTTTGCAGAATACCTTAAAACGATAGATTTTAATGACAATATTATTTTAATTAAAGGTTCGAGAGGAATGGCTCTTGAGCGAAGTTTAGAATATATTTAATTTTTTATAGCATAAATAAACAGCCATTTATCATTATAAATGGCTGTTTTGTTTTAAATTAAATACTCATCAAAAAGCCAATTAAATTTTCTTTCTTATTTAATCCGAGTTTTTTTCTTAATCGATATCTGGCAAGTTCAACACCGCCGCTTGAAATATTCATAATTTCAGCTATTTCCTTTGTTGACATATTCATTAATAAATAAGTAGACAAATCGAGTTCGCGTGGAGAAATCGTCGGATATTTTTCTTTTAGACGTTTTAAGAACTCAAAATGTACATTTTTAATGTGCTTTTCCAAGTCCTTCCAGCTTTTGTCTGTATTGACCTCTTTTACGATACTTTTGTGTAATTTATTGAACTCAAATTTTGTTGAGTCGTCCAGGATATTAGTATCAATGTCTTTGAGTTTGTGAATTATTCCATTTAAGATTTTATTCTTCTTTACAACCTGAAGCGAATTATTTACGAGTTCTTTATCTTTTGCTAAAATTTTAATTTGAAGCTTGTCGCTTTTAAGTTTTTCGATTTCTTTTTCAAGTTCATGTTGTTCATGTCTTATTCTTGATTCTTTTTCAAGATACAATCTTCGTTGTTCTATAGTTTCGTAATATTTATTTTTTCTAATTTTTGATTGAATTCTATTCGAAATAATATATATAGCGGCTAAAACAAAAATAAAATAAATAAGATAAGCCAGAAAATGTCTGTACCACGGCGGAGATATAGTAAAATTTACTTCATTAACATCAGAGACAATACCATAGCTGTTTTTGGCCCTAATTTTCATTGTATAATTGCCTTCTCTCAAATTGGTATATTCTTTAATTGCTACAGTAGACCAATTTCGCCAGCTATCATCAAAAGGTTCTAGCTTATATGAATACAGTAAGTTTTCCTGATTTTCATAAGTTGGTGACGAAAATGTAAATTTAACATGATTTGAACTATAAGGCAGTTTAAATTCTTTTTCTGTTATTTCAAGATTTCCTATAAGAATGGTGTCATCAGTAAATGAAAAACTTTCAATAAATGTGTTTGGTTTCGTTATAAAACTGTTTGATATTTTTGAATCATAATGCGTTAAACCATCCGTTAGGCCAATAAAAACATTGCCGGGATCAATAGTATTTACAGAAATGTAATTATTAACGAGGTTTCCGGTAAGGTTAGAAAACGGAGCCTCTTTTTTTGTGAAACTACCATTTTTGTTTTTTGTTAATACACCCAGCGATTCATTATATGAATACCATAAATTTCCATAAGTGTCTTCTATTAAAGTGTTTATTGTAGGTATGCCCTGGAATAACTGAGTAATTTTTTTGTCTTCAAAAAAAGCTTCTTGTTCTTTCGAAAATCTATAAAAATGATTTTTAGTTTGAAAGTAGATTTTTTTATTCAGTACTTGTAAGCTTCCGATTCCTTTATAGTCTGATGAAAGTTGAGTATGCTTTTTTATGTTATCAAATCTTTTTAAGTCATCAGACAATACCATTTGATATAAATAGGGATCTTTTTTTAGCCATAAAAAATTTCCATCTAATGCTATTTCAAATGTATTTGTAGTTTCGTCAAATCCTTCAACCTGATTTACATATTCAATGCCATTTGCACCCTTTTTAAAAATCGAAAAACCATTATAACTTTCGCCTATTATATAGTTTTCGTGATTCGGAATTGCTTTAAATCCGAAATAACCTTTTGTATCTAGTACTTTCGAAACCCTGTTTTGATCAATCACTAATGCTCCGCTATTACTGGCGCATAATAGCGTGTTGTTTATTACCTGTACATTCCAGGCCTGCGCAATTGTACCTTCAACCCTGCTAAACGGTTCGTCTTTAAATGATTTATTCCAGGTATGATAGAATAATCCCTGATTTGTTGCAACATATAAATATCCATTAAAAAGCAGAGACGAGTAAACGGTTCCGATATTATAACTATAATCAAAAAAGGTGAAAGGCGAATTCTCGTTTATAAAAGTAATTCCATTATCCAATCCCAGCCAGAGATTGTTCTTGCTGTCTACAAATGAAGTTAATATAGTATTGTTTTGAAGCCCTTTTTGACGATTAAGATGTTGAATTATTTTTCCGTTTAAATCACAAACTATGAATCCATTTAATACAGAATTGAGAACGATAAATTTATTTTTTATTATGCAGCCACCCAGTGATGTGTTTTTTTTAATAAATTCATTGGCCTCAGTTTCCCATGGCTTAACTGAATTTCCGTCGGTAACAAAAAGTCCTTTTTCCAGAGTGGCCAAAAGCAAGCGGTTATTTGGTAAAGGAAAAACAGACCAGATTTCCTTATCGTTAAAAACCGTCGAACCTTTAAGTGGAATTAATTTTCCATTTTTATATTCCAGAATTCCCAAAACTTTATCTTGAAAATAGAGTCTTTTATTAACCAAAAATGAAAATTGAAACTTATTGGGCGCATCAATAAATCGTAATTTTTCATTTTTAAAGAAAAATACTTTGGTAAATGATTGAAAAATTATTTCTCCTTTATATAGATGGATCCTCCAAATAAGATTGATGTTTTTGTTTGCTTTTTTATCAATCAATTTTGAAAGTGAAAAGTATTTTAAAACTCCTTTTTCATTGCTTTTAAAATATCCAAATTCATCATTTCCTCCTACAAATATTCTTCCGGTATTGTCAATTTTTACACTTCTTATCGCTGTTCCGTTTGGCAAGGAATATTTATGCCATGTAGATCCATCAAACTGAATTAAGCCACTATTGTTGGCAAAGTACATATTTCCCTTCTTATCCTGATCTATGTTCCAGTTTTGGGTTCCTCCTTTATATTCCGTCCTTTTATAGTTCTTTACCTGGGGCAAACCGACACTTTTTACTTGCGCAAAAAACTGAAAGGGTAAGATAAAAATTACAAATAATGTTAAGAGTGAATTTATGAATTTCATAATTTTTAAGATCTATTTTTATGAGTAATGTTTTATATTTTGATTTAAAATCGAATATCGTGATTATGATTCTATAGTTTTACTTAATTATTTTCAATAAAAGCGAAAATAATTGTTTTTTCATAAATGTAGTGTTTATTTTTATAATTAACATTTCGATAACATTTAATAATTTATACTTAAATAATTAAAAATCAATTTTTTATAAAAAAAATGATGTGTTTTTGTAATGTAATAAAATTTACTTTGATGTGTTTTTGTAATGAATTTTAATTATAAATAGTAAAAATTTAACTTTATTATTGCATCAAATTACTAATTAATTAACCAAAATTTTTAGAAAAATGAAATTAACAAAATTACTTATTTTTTGTTTTTCGTCTCTAATGTTTTCAGTTATCGCAATGGCACAGGACGTTACGGTAAATGGAGTTATAAATGACGAAAGTGGATTACCCGTCCCGGGCGCAACAATATCAGTTAAAGGGACTAAAAAAGCTACTGCTTCTGACTTTGATGGAAAATTTCAAATCAGTGTTCCTTCTAATGGAACTTTAACAGTAACTTTTGTAGGATACGTTACTGTAGATGAGCCAGTAAATGGAAGAACTAAACTGGATATTAAATTAAGACCAGAATCTCAAAACTTAAATGAAGTTGTAGTAGTAGGATATGGTACTCAAAAGAAGAGTGTTGTAACTGGATCAATTTCTAGTGTTAAAGCAAAAGATTTAGAAAGTTTACCAATAACGAGAGTAGAGCAAGCTTTACAAGGTAGAGTTTCAGGGGTTTCTATTGCTGCAAATGCAGGTCAGCCAGGATCAGCGTCTACAATACGTATTCGTGGTTTTACTACATTAAACAATAACGATCCTTTATGGGTTGTTGATGGTGTAATTGTAGATAATGGCGGAATTGGATATTTGAATCAATCTGATATTGAATCTATTGAGGTGCTTAAAGATGGTGCTTCTGGTGCAATTTACGGTTCTCGTGCTGCCGCCGGAGTTATTTTGGTAACTACTAAAAAAGGTAAAGCAGGTAAAATTTCAGTAAACTATACTGGTTATGCAGGAACATCTCAGGCTGCTAAAAAAATCGATTTATTAGATGCTTCTCAATATACAACTATTTTAAATGAAGCATATGTAAATGGAGGTAAAGCTGCACCTTTCGCACCAACAACAGCTAAAGGAACAAACTGGCAGGATGTAATTTTTAATGATCATGCTCAACGGTATTCTCACGAATTAAGCTTTAGTGGTGGTAATGATACTTCGACTTTTTATATGTCATTTGGTTTAACAGATCAGGAGGGTATTATTACAACTGATATTTCAAATTATACAAGAAAAAATATCCGTTTAAACTCTAATCATAAGCTTGGTAAGTATATCAAAATTGGTCAGACTTTAGGATATTCTAACGAAAAAACAATTGGTATTGGTAACACAAATGATGAGTTTGGCGGTCCATTATCATCTGCAATCAACTTAGATCCGTTAACACCATCAATTGTTGGTCCAGAAGCCGCAGTTGCAGGTAGCCCATATGTAAATGCAAATGCGCTTAGAGATGCAAACGGAAACTACTATGGTATTTCTACAAACGTTACTCAGGAAACTTCAAATCCATTAGCTTATACACAAACAAGATTAGGAAATAATGATTTCTCTGAAAATTTTGTTGGAAATATTTTTGTTGAAGCAGAAATTTTGCCTGGATTAAAATTTAGATCTACTGCAGGTGCTAAATTAGCTTATTACGGTTCAGATAATTTTACTCCGGTTTACTACTTAAACGGAGCTACGAAAAAAGATGTAAACGAATTATTTAGATCTTACAAAAAATCATATAGCTGGAATTGGGAGAATACTTTGAATTATGCTAAAAAATTCGGAGATCATAACTTTAGTGTTTTAGTAGGTAAAGGAACTTATGTGGATAACATTACATCTGGTAATGATATCACTTACAGAGGCGTTCCTGCAACAACTCATGCTGACGCATCATTTAACGTTGATATTCCAATTGCTGATAAAATTGCAAATGCTTATAATGCACAAGCTTTAGAGCACAGAGTTGAATCATTATTTGGAAGGTTAAATTACGATTACAAAGAGAAGTATATTTTTACAGGTATTATTCGTCGTGATGGTTCCACACGTTTTGGACCAAACCACAAATACGGAACTTTCCCTTCTGTGTCTTTAGGATGGGTACCGTCTAAAGAAGGTTTCTGGAAAGAAAATGATGTTGTAAATAATTTAAAAATTAGAGGAGGTTACGGTGTAACTGGTAATGACTCTTCTCCGGATTTCTTATATATTTCAACAGTTGGAATTCAAAGAAACTACACTATTGGTGGAAACATTGCTAACGGACAAAGTACAAATGCAATTGCAAACCCTGATTTGAAATGGGAAGAAACAAAACAAACAAACATTGGTTTTGAAACTATGTTATTTCACGATTTCAATTTAAGTGTAGATTTTTTCAACAAAAAAACAGAAGGTATCTTAATGCCAGTTCCGGTTCCGGGATATGTTGGAGCAACAGGAAAAACATATGCTAACTTAGCAGATATGGAAAATAGAGGTATTGATATTGAATTAGGATACCGTAAAAAAATTGGAGCATTAAACCTTTCAGTTAATGGAAACTTCTCATACATCAAAAATGAGATTACTTACCTTGATAAAGGAACTAACTTTTTAGTAGGTGATGAAACAGTTCAGTCGAGTTCTTATGAGATCAACAGAACACAAGTAGGACAAGCTTATAACTCTTTCTACGGATTTAAAACAAATGGTATTTTCCAGACTCAGGCAGATGTTGATAATTATAAAAATGCTGCAGGAAAAGTAATTCAGCCAAATGCTAAACCAGGAGATTTCCGTTGGCAAGATTTAGATGGAGATGGTTCAATTGGATCTAATGACAGAACTTTCTTGGGAACTTCATTGCCTAAATATACTTACGGGTTTACTTTAAACTTAGATTACAAAGGATTTGATATGTTAGTTTTTGGTCAGGGAGCTGGTGGAAACATGATTTATCAAGGTTTAAGAAGACTTGATATTACAAACGCAAACTACCAAACAGAAGTTTTAGGTCGTTGGACAGGACCAGGATCAACAAACAGTTATCCTAGAGTTACTACAAATGACACGAACAAAAACTTTACAAACCCATCTGATTTTAACTTAGAAAAAGGAGATTTCTTCAGATTTAAAACAGTTCAACTTGGATATTCATTTCCAAAAGAATGGATAGAAAGCATTTCATTGCAAAAAGTAAGATTGTACGTAACAGGAGAAAATTTATGGACAATAACCAAATATACTGGTTATGATCCTGAAATTGGAGGGCCTACTACTGCAGGGATGAACAACGTACAAGGTGTTGACAGAGGTTATTATCCTCAGGCAAAATCGTACATGTTAGGAGTTAATTTGCAATTTTAATTAAAAAAATAAAATATTATGAAACTTATAAGTTTTAAACAGTCACTTATGGCATTTGGAGTGTTGCTTACACTTGGAGCGTGCGATACAGATGAAAAATTAGAAGTGAAAGGTGATGGAGTAGTATATGAAGAAAATTTTTATAGAAACGAAACAGAAGCTTATTCAGGTCTTGTTGCCGCTTACGATAAATTAGGAAAGTTTGCAGGAGCAATGGAAAACGCACCTTTATTATTTTTAAACTCTGCATCAGATGATTTCTATGCAGGTGGTGGAGGGCCAGATGACCAGCCAGGTCTTCAGGTTGCGTCAAACTATAGCATAAGCCCTGGAAATATTCCGCCAAATATTTGGGCAGATTATTACAAAGGTGTTGCAAGATGTAATATCATGTTGGCAAAACTTCCTGCTATTCCTATGGATGCTGCTAAAAAAACAAGATTTACTGCCGAAGTAAAAGCTTTACGTGCTTATTATTATTTTGATCTTGTTAGAATGTTTAAAAACATTCCTTTAATCCTGGCTCCTATTGTACTTAAGGAAGAAATTCCATTAGTTGAACAGTCTAAACCGGAAGTAGTATATGCTCAAATCGAAAAAGATTTAAACGAAGCTATTCCTGATTTGCCAATAACATTACCATCAGCTGAATTAGGAAGATTTACAAAGGGAGCTGCAACTGCTCTTTTAGGAAAAGTATATTTATATGACAATAAAAAAGCAGAAGCTGCTGTCGAATTAGCAAAAGTAAACGGAACTACTCCTGGCCAGCCAAGTAGTTATGGTTATAATTTGATGCCTAAATTTTCGGATTTATGGAATCATGCGAACAAATTTAATACAGAATCTATTTTTGAAATTGCTTATACAGATAAATCAAATGCTGACTGGGGTAATTTTGAAAGAGGTGACGATGAAGGAAACGTTGCTGCTCAGTTAATGGGTATTAGAGATTATACCAGAAAAACTGCTGGTATTGCCGCACTTTTACCGGATTATATTAATGGTTGGGGTTTCATGGTAGTTACTAATGATTTAAGAACTGCTTTACTAGGAGATCCGCGTTATGCTTCTACTATTTTTGATGCAGGTACAGCAAGAGGTACTGGAAATACTGATCCTAATGGACTTATAACATATACCGACAGTTATAATGAAACTGGATATCATTTTATTAAATATGCGGCTGTTAATAGCGATATTAAATCGTCTAATCCATTCTTAAATTTTGGTATTAATACTTATATCATTCGTTTAGCTGATACTTATTTGCTGGAAGCTGAAGCTTTAGGAGGGACAGGAGCAAGAGCTCAGGCACTTTTAGATGCAGTTAGATTAAGAGCAGGAGTATTACCGGTCCCCGTTTCTTTAGATGCTATTTATGCAGAAAGAAGATTAGAACTTGCCGGAGAAGGACACCGTTGGTTTGATTTGGTAAGAACAGGTCAGGCTGCTGCTAAATTGGCTTTCAAAGGATTTACTGCAGGAAAAAATGAGGCTTTCCCAATTCCTTACAGTGAATTCAACAATACTAAAATGGTTCAAAACGATCTTTACTAAATTATTTTAAAAATAATAATATCATATAAGAATTGTAACTTCAAATATGATGTTAGTTTGAGTTAAGTTTAAGTTTGGTTGTCAGAATAGCCCATATTCTTTATTGATTATGGGCTATTTTTTAATCAGGTTGACTAAGTTCAAAACGAGATTTGTACAAAAGTCTTACTACTAAAACATATACAATGAAAAAAATTACATTCATTATTACTACTTGTTTATGTTTTTCTTTATCTGTTTTTTCACAAAAGAGCCAAAAACCGGTACAGAAATTTACAACAACCAACAAAAAAATCACAGTTTATACTACTGCCGATAATACAAAATTAAGGTTAACCCCTACAGATAATTTAAGTTTTACACCATCAAAACAACCCATTGAAACAGAGGTTTCGGTTTTTGTAGAACCTTCAAAAAAGTTTCAGACCTTTATGGGAATTGGTGGTGCCGTTACAGACGCAAGTGCCGAAATCTTCGCTAAATTATCTAAAGAAAAACAACAAGAATTTTTAAATGCCTATTATGATACTCAAAAAGGAATTGGATATTCATTGCTAAGAACAACGATTCAGAGTTCTGATTTTAGCAGTGGCAGCTATTCGTACATCGAAGAAGGCGATAAAGAGCTAAAAACTTTTTCGATAGATCACGACAGAAAATACCGTATCCCGCTAATAAAAGATGCTATTAAAACGGCTGGCGGAAAATTAGTTACTTATGCAACGCCTTGGTCGCCAAATGCTTTTATGAAAAGTAATAAAGACGTATTAAAAGGCGGAAAATTATTGCCTGAATATTTTCAGCCCTGGGCAAATTTCTATGCTAAATTTATAAAAGCTTACAACAAAGAAGGAATTCCAATTTGGGGAACATCGGTACAAAATGAACCAATGGCAACTCAAACCTGGGAATCTTGTTTGTATACTGCAGAAGAAGAAAGAGATTTTCTTAAAAATTATCTTGGACCAACATTAAAAAAAGAAGGTTTAGGAGATGTAAAAATTATTGCCTGGGATCACAATCGTGATTTAATGGTACAAAGAGCAAACGTTATTTATTCAGATCCCGAAGCTTCAAAATATGTTTGGGGAATGGGTTTTCACTGGTACGAAACCTGGACAGGCGCTCAGCCAATGTTCGACAACGTAGCAAGAGTACATGAAGCATATCCGGATAAAAAATTAATGTTTACAGAAGGATGCGTAGAAAGATTTGACGACACAAAATATCAGTTTTGGCCAAATGCCGAAAGATACGGAACCTCAATGATCAACGATTTTAACAATGGAACCGTTGCCTGGACAGACTGGAATATTCTTCTGGACGAACGTGGCGGACCAAACCATGTAGGCAATTTTTGTTTTGCGCCTATTCATGCCGATACAAATACAGGTCAGTTAATTTATACACCATCATATTATTACATCGGACATTTTTCAAAATTCATTCGTCCAAATGCAGTTCGAGTAAGTAGTGCAGTAAGCAGAAGCTATTTGTTAAGTACTTCATTTTTAAATACTGATGGTAAAATGGCTACCATTGTAATGAATCACACCGATAATGAAATCACATACAATTTTATCATTGGAAACGAAAAATCAATAGTTAAAATTCCGGCGCACGCAATACAAACGCTGGTTTATTAATTTTTCACAATAGTAAAAGACAATTTTTAAAGTAATAAGTTTTAGAAAGACATGAAATCAATCAGCAGCATATTTTTAACCTCGATATTAATTCTGCAGGCTAATTATTCTTCATCACAAAATGCAGGATCTTCTGGAGTTTCATCATCAAAATCAAATAAAAAAATCCAGATATATACAACAGCCGAAAATTCAGATTTAAGGCTGTCGTTGTCTAATAATTTTATTTCGAATGAAAAAGCGACGGTTTTTATTGAAGTTGATGCTTCTAAAACATTTCAGACTTTTTTGGGAATCGGCGGTGCAATAACGGATGCCAGTGCTGAAGTTTTTGCTAAACTTTCTCCGGAAAAGCAACAGGAATTTCTAACTGCTTATTACGATAAAAACAAAGGAATTGGTTATTCATTAGCCAGAACAAACATTCATAGCTGTGATTTTAGCAGCGAAAGTTATACTTATATAGCTGAAGGTGACAAAGATTTGAAAACTTTCAATATTGATCACGATCGAAAATTCAGGATTCCATTACTCAAAAGAGCAATTAAAACTGCCGACGGAAAATTAACTTTATTTGTTAGTCCGTGGAGTCCCCCAGCTTTCATGAAAGACAATAATGATATATTACACGGCGGCGTTTTATTGCCTGAGTTTGCACAATCATGGGCAAATTATTATGCAAAATTTATAAAAGAATACCAAAAAGAAGGAATCCCTGTTTGGGGGTTGACTATTCAAAATGAACCAATGGCGACCCAGCGTTGGGAATCTTGTATTTATACTCCCGAAGCCGAAAGAGATTTCCTGAAAAACTTCCTCGGACCCACTTTAGAAAAAGACGGTTTAGGAGATAAAAAAATAATTATCTGGGATCATAATCGCGGTGATATGCTGGAAAAAAGAGCACAGCTTGTTTTTTCAGATCCTGAAGTTTCAAAATATGCATGGGGAATTGGATTTCACTGGTACGAAACCTGGAATGGCGGAACACCAAAATTCGAATCGGTTGGCAATGTATATAAAGCTTTTCCAAATAAAAATTTACTATTTACGGAAGGCTGCATCGAAAAGTTTGACGCAACGAAATTTCAGTTTTGGGGAAATGCCGAACGTTACGGTCTTAACATGATCAACGATTTTAATAATGGAACCGTTGGCTGGACAGACTGGAATATTCTCCTTGACCAAAACGGCGGGCCAAATCATGTTGGTAATTTTTGTTTTGCACCCATTCATGCCGATACAAATACAGGACAATTAATTTATACACCGATGTATTATTATATCGGACATCTTTCAAAATTCGTTCGTCCTGATGCTAAAAGAATAAGTGAAACCGTAAGTGATAAAGTTTTGCTTTCAACCTCATTTAAAAATACAGATGGAAAAATAGCCACAATTGTTATGAATCAATCAGACAAAAATGTGGTGTATACAATTACAGTTAAATCTCAAAAAAATACAATTACAATACCGGCACATGCGATGCAAACGCTTGTGTATTAGTTTTTAATAAGATATTAATTTAAAAAATTAAAATGAAAAATTCAGTTTTGCTATTGTCTTTGTTTCTTATTTGTGGAGCAGGATGGAGCCAATCAAAAAATAATAAAGCAGCTATTGATGCTAAAGTTTCAGAGTTGTTATCAAAAATGACACTAGAAGAAAAAGTGGGACAAATGACTCAAATCACGGTCACCATTTTTGAAGATACAAAAAAACCGGGTTATTTTGATGCTGCAAAATTAAAGCAGGGAATTCAGGATTATCATATTGGTTCTATTTTGAATGTACCAAATCCGGGTGCGCCAACTTTAAAAAGATGGCAGGAAACCATGACCGCGATTACAAATGAAGCCAATAAAACAAGATTAAAAATCCCTGTTTTATACGGAATCGATGCCATTCACGGTGCAAGTTATACAGCCGGAGCAACCTTATTTCCACAGCAAATAGGTTTGGCTGCGACTTTTAATAGTGCCTTAGTAAAACGCGGAGCTGAAATTTCAGCTTACGAAACCAGAGCTTCCTCAATCCCATGGGTTTTTTCTCCGGATCTGGATTTTCCAAGAAATCCTGCGTGGTCAAGAATGTGGGAATCTTTTGGAGAAGATGCTTATTTATCTTCAAAAATGGCAGTGGCTTTAGTAGATGGTTTTGAAGGAAACAACAATGTAGGTTCAAAATACAGCGTTGCTTCGTGCATGAAACATTACATAGGTTACGGAAGCACAACAACGGGAAAAGACAGAACACCAAGTATTATTCCTGAACGTATTCTAAGACAATACGATTTAACAATTTATCAGGCAGCAATAAAAGCCGGAGCAAAAAGCGTCATGGTAAGTTCAGGAGAAATCAACGGAACTCCGGTTCACGCCAGCAAACATTTAATTACCGATATTCTTAAAAATGAATTAGGATTTCAGGGCGTTGTTGTAACTGATTGGAAAGATATTATCTACTTAAATACCAGACATAAAGTTGCCGAAACCAAAAGAGATGCCGTGCGTATCGCTGTAATGGCAGGAATTGATATGAGCATGGTTCCGGAAGAATTTTCTTTTTATACAGATTTAGTTGATTTGGTAAAAAAAGGCGAAGTGCCAATGTCCAGAATTGATGATGCGGTAACAAGAATTTTGAGAATGAAATTCGAATTGAACTTGTTCCAAAATACAGTAGCTGATTTAAAAGATTATCCAAAATTTGGTTCGGCCGAACACATTCAGGAAGCGTATAATACGGCTGCAGAATCGATTACTTTATTGAAAAATAAGGATGCCGTTTTACCTTTAAACAAAACAGAAAAAATTCTGGTTACAGGTCCAACTGCAAATAGCATGAAATACCTTAACGGAGGTTGGTCATACAATTGGCAAGGCGAAAACTCAGATACTTATGCAGCAGATAAATCGACAATTTTGGAAGCTTTTCAAAATAAATTAGGCAAAGAAAATGTATTATACACAGCTGGAGCTGATCTTGAAAAAGAAGACGATGCCGAAATTCAGAAAGCAGTTGATCTGGCAAAGAATGCCTCAAAAATTGTATTGTGCTTAGGAGAGAAAAATTATACGGAAACTCCTGGAGACATCAGCGATATTTATATTAGTAAATCTCAAATAAAATTAGCGCTTGCCTTATCAAAATTAAATAAGCCCATTATTTTAGTTTTAAACGAAGGAAGACCAAGATTAATTAGCGATTTTGAAGATAAAATGAGTGCCGTTGTTCAGTGTTATTTGCCAGGAAATGAAGGCGGAAGAGCATTGGTAGACATTCTTTACGGAGATGTAAACCCAAGCGGAAGATTGCCTTATAATTATCCAAGATACCCGAACTCATTAGAAAAATACAATAGAAAATATACCGAAAGTATTTCTGAAGGAGAACAAAATAACGATGCAACTTACGAGAAAAGTTATTTGCCTCAATTCGAATTTGGAACGGGATTATCGTACACGACTTTTTCGTATTCCAATTTAAAAATTGATAAAAAAGAAATCAGCAATACAGATGAAATAAATGTTTCTGTAGATGTTACAAATTCAGGAAAAAGAGCCGGAAAAGAAGCTGTTTTATTGTATTTGTCGGACAACTTTGCTTCGATTACACCAGAATTTAAATCCTTAAAAAGGTTCGAAAAAATCAGTTTAGAGCCAAATGAAACCAAAACAGTAAAATTCACTTTGAACCAAAAAGATTTGCAATTTGTAAACGAAGACCTAAAATGGATTTCCGAAAAAGGAACATTTACAGTTCAAATCGCCAATCAAAAAACGGATTTTTTACTAAAATAAATTAGTCATAACTATTCCTGCAAGGTTTTTAAAACCTTGTAGGTATTTTAAGTTTTAGATGTAAAAAGAAAGCATGAAAAATTTAATTATAACATTACAATTGTTGTTTTCAATTGCCATTTCTGCGCAAGGATTTCTACACAGAGACGGGCAAAATATTGTAGACGGCAACGGCAAAAATGTAATATTAAGAGGATTAGGCGTTGGCGGCTGGATGGTGCAGGAAGGATATATGTTGCAGACACAGCCTTTTGCGAGTCCGCAATATATGATTAAACAAAAAATTCAGGAAGTTATTGGCGAAGAAGGAACAAAAGAATTTTATGCCGCTTATAAAGCAAACGGAATAACTAAAAGGGATGTTGATTCGCTGGCAAAATGGGGATTCAATTCCATTCGTTTGCCTATGCATTACAACTTATACACACCGCCAATTGAACAGGAAAAGAACGGCGAAATTACATGGATTGAAGAAGGTTTTACCATGACAGATAATTTGGTAAAATGGTGTGCCGCAAATAAAATGTACCTGATTCTTGATTTGCATGCTGCGCCGGGCGGACAAGGAAATGATGCTGCAATTTCAGATTACGATACTACAAAACCATCTTTATGGCAAAGTGAAGCCAATCAGAAAAAAATGATTGCTTTATGGAAAAAACTAGCTTCGCGTTACAGAGATAATCCGTGGATTGGTGCTTACGACATTATCAACGAACCTAACTGGAATTTTACCGGAACGAATAAAAACGGCTGCGACGAAAACGCAAACGGACCTTTAAGAGATTTGATGGTTCGCGTTACAAAAGCTATTCGTGAAGTCGATACCAACCATTTAATTTTTATTGAAGGAAATTGCTGGGGAAATAATTACAACGGCATTTTTCCTTTATGGGATGAGAATATGGCGTTGAGTTTTCACAAATACTGGAATTACAATACTACGGCTTCTATCCAGAAAATGCTCGATTACAGAAAACAATACAATGTTCCGATTTGGTTGGGCGAAAGCGGAGAAAACTCAAATGTTTGGTTTAAAGACGCACTGACATTAGTTGAAACAAACAATATTGGATGGGCTTTTTGGCCAATGAAAAAAATCGAAAATATTGCAGGAGTAACTTCTGTAACCAAAATTCCGGAATACGATGTTTTGCTAAAATACTGGAAAGACGGAGGAGAAAAACCATCGGGAGATTTTGCTAAAAAAACATTGATGAAAATGGCAGATAATTACAAAATGGAAAACCTAACCGTTAAACCAGATGTAATTGATGCCATGTTCAGACAAGTGCAAACCAACGATACAAAACCATATAAGAAACATGTAATTCCCGGAAAAATTGCGGCAACACTTTATGATTTAGGAACGAATGGAAAAGCTTATTCAGATACAGATTTTGTGAATTACAGAGTCGAAACCGGAAATTTTGACGAATGGAATAAAGGTAACGCAATGCGAAATGACGGAGTTGATATTTTGCCTTGCAAAGATGCCGGTTCAAATGGTTATCAGGTTTCTTTTATTGAAGATGGAGAATGGCTGCAATATACGGTTGAAGTTTCAAAATCAAATGTATACAATGTAGCAATTCGTTATTCAAGTGAAAACTTAGAAGGAAAACTTCATTTAGAAATCGAAAACGGCAAAAAATCAGAAGTAATTACGCTTGCTCCAACAGAAGGAAATGACAAATTTAAAACGTTTATTTTATCGGGAATTGAATTAAAAAAAGGCACGAATAAAGTTAAAGTACTTTTTGATAACGGAGGTTTTAATTTGAACTATTTAGATTTTTCTGAAGCTAAAAAAAGTAAGCCTAAAAAATAAAGCTAATATTCCTTTCGAATAAATGTTGGTACAATAGATTAAGAAAAAGCAACATTTGAGAAAGTTAATTAACATAATTTTTAAATGAGTTTTTCTCTTTAAGACTACGGAAACACTAGTTTTACAGATTAAAATTTTTTAAATATGAAAAAGTTAAATAAAATTGTTTTAGTCGTATTCGTACTTTTTGTGAGTTTGTCATTTTATGGTCAAAATTTAAAAATGATGACCTATAATATTCGGTTAGATAATCCTTCAGATGGAGAAAATGCATGGCCTAATCGAAAAGAATATTTTACGTCGCAAATACAATTTTACAGTCCTGATATTTTTGGAGTTCAGGAGGCTTTGCCAAATCAGGTTAACTATATAGCTTCGGCTTTGTCGGAATATAACAAATTTGGAATTGGAAGAGAAGAAAAAGGAGAAGGAGAAGCTTGTACGATTTATTATAAAAAAGATCGTTTTCAGGTTGATAAAATAAGTACATTTTGGTTGTCGGAAAACCCAAATGTAGTTTCCAGGGGTTGGGATGCTGCTTGTAACAGAGTCTGTACGTCGGCTCTTTTTAAAGATTTAAAGACAAAGAAGTTTTTTTGGGTTTTTAACGTGCATCTCGACCATATTGGAAACGAGGCAAGAATAAAAGGAGTACAATTGGTTCTTTCGAAAATAAAAGAATTCAACACAAAAAAGTATCCTGTTTTTTTGATGGGCGATTTCAATTCAGAACCTGATACGCCTCAAATTGCAGAGATAAAAAAAGTAATGGATGATACAAAAGATGTTTCTATACAAAAGCCTTTTGGTCCAACAGGAACTTTTAATGATTTTGAACACAATAAGCCCGTAACCTTGCTTATAGATTATATTTTTATTTCTAAAAACAGCGGGTTAAAAGTGCAAAAGCATGCCGTTTTAAGTGATTCGAAAGATTTAAAATATCCATCAGATCACTTGCCGGTTTATATTGAAATTAACTAAATTAAAATGAAAAAATTAACCACATTTGCCTTGTTGATGGTGTCGTTTTTTGCGGCCGCACAACAAGAAACAATCGATCAAAAAGTAAATGCTTTATTGAGAAAAATGACCATTGAAGAAAAAATAGGTCAGCTTAATCAATATACAGGCGATAATTCGGCAACAGGTCCAATTACCATAAATCCAAACAAACAAGCGGAGATAAAAGCTGGTTTAATAGGTTCGATGCTTAATGTTGTTGGAACAAAATATACCAGACAATATCAGGAATTAGCAATGCAGTCACGCCTTAAGATTCCGCTATTATTTGGTCAGGACGTAATTCACGGATATAAAACAACATTTCCAATTCCGTTAGCCGAAGCTGCAAGTTGGGATTTACAGGCAATTGAATTAGCTGCCAGAGTTGCTGCAACCGAGGCTTCTGCAAGTGGTATTCACTGGACATTTGCGCCAATGGTAGATATTGGCCGTGATCCGCGTTGGGGCCGTGTAATGGAAGGCGCAGGAGAAGATACCTATCTGGGTTCTAAAATTGCTTATGCGCGAGTAAAAGGTTTTCAGGGAAACAAACTTGGAGATTTAAACTCTGTAATGGCCTGTGTCAAACACTTTGCAGCTTATGGAGCCGCTGTTGGGGGAAGAGATTATAATTCTGTAGATATGAGCGAACGTATGTTGTTTGAAACGTATTTACCTCCTTTTAAAGCAGCTCTGGATGCCGGAGCAGCCACTTTTATGAATTCATTTAATGACATTAACGGAATTCCGGCAACTGGAAATGTGCATTTACAACGTGACATTTTAAAAGGAAAATGGAACTTTCAGGGATTTGTAGTTTCAGATTGGGGTTCAATCGGAGAAATGGTAGCCCACGGTTATTCAAAAGATCTTAAAGCGGCTGCACTTTCTGCCATTACAGCCGGAAGTGATATGGATATGGAAAGTAACGCATACCGTTATAATTTAGCCGAATTAGTAAAAGAAGGAAAAGTATCTATTGATCTTATTGATGATGCTGTAAAACGTATTCTTCGTAAAAAATACGAATTAGGGTTGTTTGAAAATCCATATAAATATTCAGATGATAAAAGAGCTGAAAAAGAATTAAATAATCCGGAAAATAGAAAAGCAGCGCTTGAAGTTGCCGAGAAAAGTATTGTTTTATTAAAGAATGAAAATCAGACTTTACCACTTTCTAAAAGCGTAAAAACAATTGCATTTATTGGCCCAATAGTAAAAGAATACAAAGCCAATATGGGATTTTGGTCTGTAGAATTACCAGACGTTGATTATGATAAATGGGTTGTTTCGCAATGGGATGGTTTACAAAATAAAGTCGGCAAAAACACCAAATTGCTTTACGCAAAAGGCTGTGAAGTAGATGGCGATAACAAAGACGGATTTGCCGAAGCTGTTGCAACTGCAAAACAAGCTGATGTTGTTATTTTGAGTATTGGTGAAAGACGCGACATGAGTGGTGAAGCAAAAAGCCGAAGTGATCTTCATTTACCAGGGGTTCAGGAAGATTTAGTGAAGGCAATTCAGGCAATAGGAAAACCGGTTGTGGTTTTAATAAATGCAGGACGACCTCTTGTGTTTAACTGGACTGCAGATAATGTTCCGGCAATTGTGTACACCTGGTGGCTGGGAACTGAAGCAGGAAATGCGATCGCCAATGTTTTGTTTGGAGATTATAATCCGTCTGGAAAATTGCCAATGACTTTTCCGAGAGAAGTAGGGCAAGTGCCAATTTATTACAATCATTTTAGTACCGGAAGACCGGCTCCAAATGAAAATGCAACAGGTTATGTTTCTTCTTATATTGATTTGAAAAACTCACCAAAATTTCCTTTTGGATATGGTTTGAGCTATACAAAATTCAATTATTCTGATTTGAAATTATCTTCTGCTAAAATAAAAAGTAACGAAACCATTAAAGTTTCTTTTCAGTTATCAAATGTTGGAAAAGTTGTCGGAGAAGAAGTGGTGCAATTGTATTTGCAGGATAAATTTGGATCTGTAGTAAGACCGGTTTTAGAATTGAAAGATTTTCAAAAAGTAAAACTAAATGCAGGAGAATCTAAAACAATCGAATTTACAATCGACAAAGAGAAACTTTCTTTTTATAATGATAAAATAGAATGGGTTGCTGAACCTGGAGATTTTGAAGTAATGATTGGAGCTTCGTCAGCAGATATTAAATTAAAAGCAAATTTTGAATTAGTACAATAAATAGAGTGTCAATTAAATTGGCGTTATGGATTTTATAAACGGTTATGAATTATTTCAAAACAGTATTTATAAAATCCATAGCGCCAATTCCTTTATATGATGCAAATAACGCTTTGTCAAAAGCTTCTCTTTTTTCCTTTTTATTTTTAGCTTCGTTTTCAAGAATCATCTGGTTGAAAATTCTTTCCTGCTCTTCACTGTATTTTATAGAAGCTTCTAAAAGATCGTTTTTTGAAACTAATCCAAAAGAAGAGAAGACTTTTTTAATAAGTCCTTTGTTGAGTTTTGTGAAATTTGGAATGCTCATAATTAAATCAATTTATATTTCTAAATCTAATAGACTACTTGTTTTTATGTTTGTTACCAAAAAGTCGCAATATTAAACCTGTAAATAAAGATTTTATCTTTAACTATTACTTTTGTAAGTACTTACTGTAACTTAAAGCAAAAAAACCGTTTAATGTGTTATTGTGACGCAATGTAATTATTTTTTTAATTCAATTTCTATTTTAAGTAAAAATTGTGAATTCTACACTTTTAAATTATAGGCATGAAATATTGCTTCTTTAAAAAAATTCTGTCAATTTATAAAAATCCTTAAATTGCATGTTTAATTGAAATCAAATTTTAAAAAAGGCAAATGTCAAATGGATTTATAGAAAATAGCAAAGATTATCAACCGGGACTTTCAATTGATTGCGTTATTTTCGGATTTCACGATAACCAGCTTAAAGTTTTACTGATTAAAACCCCTTATGAAGATAAATGGTCTTTGCCCGGCGGATTTATTCCTCTGGATCAGGATATTGATACTGCGGCTAGTACCGTTTTAAATGGCAGAACCGGAATAGAGGGTATTTTTTTAAGACAATTTGCAACTTTCGGAAAAGTAAAACGAAACGATCAGCATTTTAACAATGCCGTTTTAGAACATTTTAAAATTCCCAAAGAAGCGGGAAATTGGTTTACACAGCGTTTTGTAACAATTGGATATTATGCTTTGGTCGACTTTCTAAAAGCGATTCCGCAAAAAGATAATAGTCAGGAAATCATAGAATGGATTGACCATAAAGAAGTTCCTGAACTTATTTTGGATCACAAGGAAATTCTTGATAAAGCTTTGGATACGCTACGAATAGAATTGAATTTAATGCCAATTGGATATAATTTATTGCCCGAAAAATTTACGATTCCCGAACTTCAGAAATTATATGAAACCATTTTGGACAAACAACTTGACAGAAGAAACTTCCTCCGAAAAATAACCAACATCGGAATCCTGAATAAACTCGACGAAAAGAAAAGTAACGTTGCTCACAAAGCGCCAAACCTTTATACTTTTGATAAAGATAAATATGAAGAAGTTCTAAAAAATGGCTTGAATCAAGGTTGGTAAAAATCAATTTAAGATAGTCATCAGAAAAATAAGCAGAACTTTTATTTTACCATTAAGAGATTAAGATTCATAAAGCTAAATCTTAATTTTCTTAATCTCTTAATGGTAAAAATTTTATTTTATTGTCCTTCAACAATTGTTCTAAAAGTTAAATTCACTCTCGGTTTTGTAGTTGTTTTAGTTGGTGGCAAACGATGTAGCCAATGTGTTTGTGTTTCATCTTTCATTACCAATAAACTTCCATGCTCCAGAATTAAAGAAACTGTTTCTTTGGTTTCTTTATGCTTAAAAGCAAACTTACGCTCAGCACCAAAACTTACCGAACCAATTGCGCCGTTCTTTTTTAAATCCTTTTCGGCATCGCTGTGCCATGCCATTCCTTCATCTCCGGAATGATATAAATTAAGCAAACAGGAGTTGAACGTTTCGCCTGTTTTTTCTTCAATAACCTTTTTTAATTCTAACAATTCCTTCGTCCACGGCAATGCTTTTTTGGTTGTATTCGAATAAGTATATTCAAACTCCGAATCTCCGTACCAGGCAACTTTTCGTTTGGTCAGAATTAATTTCCCGAAGATTACGGCTTCGTCATTTTTCCATTCAATAGTATTTAAAAGAACATCTAAGTAATGATTAGCGCTTTCTCTCGAAAACAATTTTCCGTAATAATTTACAGTTCCATTTTTTGGAAGCAAGTTGGTAGTTTCGTTTATTTCGGGATTAAATAAGTCCATTTTTCCAGTTTTGATATTCGGATTTCATACAATGTCCGCAGGGTCTGAAACCATTTTGTTTTGCTTCCTCTTCAGATAAAAAGAAAACCCGATTTTCACGTTTCATTCTTTTTCCTGACGAACATTTTAAGGTTCCGTAGATTTTTAGTTTTTGGTTTCCACCAAAGCAAATTTCTGCATTTTTAATTTTATTTCGAAGATCTGAATCCAGAATTTCATTATGATAGATCATTTGTTTTTAGGTTCAAAGGTTCAAAGAAGCAGAGGTTCAAAGGAGGCATTCGTAAACAAGGCTGTAAAACCTTTGTAGCTTTGTCCCTCTGTCTCTCTTTTCTTAAGATAACGCATCATGAAAAATAATTCCCAACGTATGCCTTTCTCCAGAATGAATTTCACTAACGCCATGTTTCATATTCACGCGATAATATCCTTTTGTACCTTTTACAGGTCTGAAATTGGTTGTAAAAACCAAAATATCACCTTTTTTAGGTTTCAGAACAATTGCTTTAGATTGTGCTCTTGGCGTTTGTTGTGTTAAAACGAATTCGCCACCAGTAAAATCTTCATCAGGTTCGTTGAGAAAAAGCACTATTTGAATAGGAAAATAAATATCTCCATATAAATCCTGATGCAAAGTATTAAAACCGCTTTTACCATATTTTAGAATTAAAACTGTTGCTTTGAATTGATTATTAGCGTGACATTGTTCGAGTAATTTTTCGTGCGTTTCAGGAAAAATAGTATTGATATTTAATGCTTTCATCCAGACATTTGCAATTGGCGCTAACTTGGGATAAATAGAAGATCGAATATTTTGAATCAAATCAGGTAAAGGGTAATTAAAATATTTATATTCGCCCAATCCAAAACGATAACGTTCCATTACAACCGTTTTTCGGTATAAAGCCGGATTGTCATAATCGAATTTTAAATCTTCGCATTGTTCGTTATTTAATATGTTTGGAATAACTGCAAATCCATTTTCGTGCATAGATTCAGTGATGCTTTCCCAATTAAGAGAAGGAATTTTTGATTGTACATTTTGCATAAAATAATTTTAGATTGAATTTTATATGACGAATTATTCACACAAGGCATATCTGTAGAGGCGCACAGCAGTGCGTCTACACAAAGATTGTCGTCATAAATTGTAAATAGAAATTTTAGATTATTGGATTTACCTGCGCACCTTCCCAGCCAATAATAGCTGTTTTTCGAGTATTGCCCCACATATAACCGCCAAAAATTCCAGACGATTGAATAACGCGATGACACGGAATAAGGAAAGCTACGGGATTGCTTCCAATGGCAGTTCCAACGGCTCGGGATGCGTTTGGTTTTTCGATTTTCTGTGCAATAGAACCATAAGTCGAAAGTTGGCCCATTGGAATTTTAAGCAAGGTTTCCCAAACTTTCAATTGAAAATCAGTTCCTTTTAAATGCAGTTTGATTTCAGATAATTTACTCCAGTCATTTTGGAAAATGAAAAGGGCATTTTGTTGTGCTAAATCGAGTTTTCTTGAAAATGCTGCATTAGGAAATTTATGTTTTAAATCTTCAAATCCTCTTTTTTCATCTTCGGCGAAAGCCATAAGACAAACTCCCTTTTGTGTAGAAGCGACAATAATATTCCCAAACGGACTTTCGGCAAAACTGAAATTAATTTGCAGGTTTTTACCGCCATTTTTATATTCAGCAGGCGTCATTCCTTCAATGTTTACAAACAAATCGTGAAGACGGCTTGTACCTGAAAGACCTGTTTCGTACGCTGTTTCAGAAATTGTAGCCTGATTTTCTTTAAGAAGTTTTTTAGCGTGTTCTAAACTTGTGTACTGCAAAAATTTCTTCGGACTTGTACCTGCCCATTCGCTAAAAAGCCTCTGAAAATGGAACGGACTCAAATGTACTTTTTCTGCAACTTCATCAAGATTAGGCTGATCCTTAAAATTTGCTTTGATATAATCGATAGCTTCGGCAATACGATTATAATTGATGTTTTCTTGTGTGTTCATTTCTTCAATTTTATAATACAAATATCAGGTGGATTTTGCGGTTATAAAATCCGAAACTTGCGGAGTTTTTTACTTTTTGTTTCATGTTTCAAGTACTTCAGAACGTGAAACATGAAACATGAAACAATTCAATTGTAATTTTATTTAAGATCCTCTTTTCTTGATGAAGCGCTTATTAGTTTATATCCATTTTCGGTTCTTAAAAACTCAAAATGATCTTGCCCTGATTCATTTTTATTCTGAGGAGAAATAACAATGTTTTTCACAGGATTAATCCAGTCTTTCGCCTGACGGCAATTATCAAAATATTGATCATATTCATCTGCTTCATAGATAAATTTATTTAAGCTTTCAGAAAATATTTGATAATCACAATTTGCCGATTTTAATTCTAATAGTTTCGCTTTTATGAGTTTGTAATTTAGTTTCATAAACGCTTCTTTTGGTTTAGTAATCCAGCCGTCATCGTCTTTCTTTTTCCAATACGTGATTTCATCGTAAGAGTGTTTCAATAAATTTTCTTTTGATAAATCAGTAAGTAAGATGTTTTTAAGCCATTCTTTAAATTCCTTGTCAAAATTAATAAACGAATAATATTGTCCGTCAATGCCAAGGAAATTATCTCTGACAGGATCTGGATTTTTTTCTTTTGATTTTTCTAAAGAATAAAAATTCAACTCATCATTGAAGCCAAAATTTTCAATTAGAATTTTATTGTTAATGTCAATTAGAAATTCTTTTCCTCCAGTCCAAAAAAAATGTTCTCCATCTTTTTCTTTAACGGCATCTTTTAGAGCTATAATCATTCCGTTTCTAACTCTTGTTAAATCACTGTATTCAGCCGGAATTACGATTTTTCCATCTCCATTAAACATTCCCATTTTATCAGTTTTAGGATCATTAAAGCGTATAAAACCTTCATTTTCACAATCAGGTCCATTGTCAAAAACATATAAACTGTCACGTCCGACTATTTTTCCGGTTTTAGTTAGATAGTAGCTTTTCCAGTTTTCATTTTCTTCTTCGCTAACAGCAATTATATTTTCGAATTTATGAGCAATAGTCATCCCCATAAATTTTGGTTCAATTTTGATATTGCCGTTTTTATCTTTAAATCCCAGATGGGTTGTGTCTTTATCCCAAAATGAAATCCAGGTATCTTTATTTTGTGCTGATAAAGTAAAATTTAGACAAAGGAATAGATAAAGAATAATAATTTTTTTCATGAGATTTATTTATCGGATATGAATTTCTAATTCTTTGTTTTTTGCCTCTTCAAAACAATCAGAACATAATGTTTTAAAATCGGCTATGGTTTCAAAGGTATCATTCCATTCTTCACCATTGTCTAACAACCATTGTTCACATGCACCACACCAAGCAATTTGCGGAAGGTCTTCTTCAGCCTCTGAATAGAAAAAACCAACTTTTTCTTTTTTGTCTATAGCCATTGCAATATGAATACAGGAAAAAGACATTTCTTTTGATCCATGTTGCTCGCATAAAACTTTTTCAATCATATTTTTGTGTTCGATGAGATTTAAACTCTGTTTTATAGCTAATATATAAATATAATCTGATTACTTCCTGAATAAAAAACAAAACCCGACAAGTTTTTAAAACTTATCGGGTTTGAATATGTAATAAAGAAATCGAGAGATTTAGAATCTAAAATCTAAACTCAGAAATCTAAAATTTACTAGTATCTGTAGTATTCTGGTTTGAATGGACCTTCAACCGGAACGCCAATATATGCAGCTTGGTCGTCACGTAAAGTTTCTAATTCAACTCCTAATTTAGCTAAGTGCAAAGCAGCAACTTTTTCATCTAAATGTTTTGGTAACATGTAAACGTCATTGTTGTAAGCAGCGCTGTTTTTCCATAATTCGATTTGTGCCAAAGTTTGGTTTGTAAATGAGTTACTCATTACAAAACTTGGGTGACCTGTAGCACAACCAAGGTTTACTAGACGACCTTCAGCAAGAATGATGATATCTTTTCCAGCGATAGTATATTTGTCAACTTGTGGTTTGATTTCGATTTTTGATGCACCGTGAGTTTTGTTCAACCAAGCCATATCAATTTCGTTATCAAAGTGTCCGATGTTACAAACAACAGTTTTGTCTTTCATTTGCTCGAAATGAGATCCAAGAACGATATCTTTATTTCCTGTAGTTGTAATGATGATATCAGCATTAGCAACAACAGTGTTTAATTTTTTAACTTCATAACCGTCCATTGCAGCTTGTAAAGCACAAATTGGGTCAATTTCAGTAACAGTTACAATAGATCCTGCACCTCTGAAAGAAGCAGCAGTTCCTTTTCCAACGTCACCGTATCCACAAACGATTACTCTTTTTCCAGCTAACATTAAGTCAGTTGCACGACGTACAGCATCTACAGCAGATTCTTTACAACCGTATTTGTTATCAAATTTAGATTTAGTAACAGAGTCGTTAATGTTGATTGCAGGCATTGGTAAAGTTCCGGCTTTTACTCTTTCGTAAAGTCTGTGAACTCCAGTTGTAGTTTCTTCAGATAATCCTTTAATTCCAGGAACCAATTCTGGGAAACGATCAATAACCATGTTTGTTAAATCTCCACCGTCATCAAGAATCATGTTCAATGGTTTTCTGTCTTCACCAAAGAATAAAGTTTGCTCAATACACCAGTCAAATGATTGCTCATCAAGACCTTTCCAGGCATAAACCTGAATTCCTGCAGCAGCGATTGCAGCAGCAGCCTGATCCTGAGTAGAGAAAATGTTACAAGAAGACCAAGTAACTTCTGCACCAAGAGCGATTAAAGTTTCGATTAAAACTGCAGTTTGAATCGTCATGTGTAAACATCCAGCGATACGAGCACCTTTAAGAGGTTGTTCGTCTTTATATTCAGCACGAAGCGCCATTAAACCTGGCATTTCAGCTTCAGCTAGTTCAATTTCTTTTCTTCCCCAAGCCGCTAGAGAAATGTCTTTTACTTTGAAAGCCACATAAGGCGTAGTTGTAGTACTCATTTATAGTGTATATTTGTATATTGTAAAATTTTTGCAAATTTACGGAATAGGTTTTTAATTTTGACTATTTCTGTAAGATTTGTGAAATGTTTAATTTCTTAATCTTTAGAACATTAGTTTCGAAATTATTTTTCACCATATAAGTGGTGTAAGTTCATTTAAAAAAGATTCTGTTAAATGTACTTTCTTTACTAATTGCATTTTTAGATTCATAGTGATAAGATTAGAAAATTCATAATTCATAATTCACAACTCATAATTCATAATTAAAAAGTAATGCCTTTATTTCAAACCATACAATGTAACGAAACTACCAAACTTTTAATTTGGGAAATAACGGAATCTTTTGAGGAGTTATTGAGTAAAGTAGTTTTAAAAGAGAAAACACAGAATCGATTAAACGGAATGAAATCTCAGTTGCATCAGCGTGCTTTTTTGAGTGTTCGTATGTTGATTCAGGAAATGGGTTTTACAGATCACGATTTGCATTATGACGAATTTGGAAAACCTTATTTTGATTGTCATAACTATATTTCGATTACACATTCGTATCATTTTGCGGCCATAATAATCAGTCACGAAACTGTTGGAATTGATATGGAATTACAGCGCGAAAAAATACTTCGAATTGCTGATAAATTTGTTGATACCGAATTTGATTATTTAAATCAAAATGTTTTAGAAGAATACATAAAAAAACTTACCGTAATTTGGGGAGCAAAAGAAGCGATCTTTAAAATCAGAAACGAAAAAGGAATAAGTTTTAAAGATCATATTCAGGTTGAAGATTTTTCGTTAAACGAAAGTCGAACAGATGCAAGCCTTCATTTTGATAACCTTGTAAAAGATTTTGATGTGCATTACAAAGAAATTAAATCAGATAATTTTGATGATACTTTTACTTTGGTGTATGCCTTTGAGAAGTAGTTTTTTTTAAAATTCCAATAATAGAAATTCCAAATTCCAAAATTGACAACAGTCTTGTCATTTTGACCGAAGGGAGAAATCACACTCGAAACTCGACCTGGATTGGCGATTTCATTGCGGAGTTTCTAGTGTAATTTCTCCTTTCTATTGAAATTGACAAAAAACTACACTTCGCTTTCTTTTTTTCGATGTTCAAACATACTCATATATAAAAAAGTACTCATTTTTCTGGCACGACGTTTTAGTGTGTCGGCATTTTCACCTTCAAAATGTTCATCTATAGTTTGAAACCAATGATTAAGCCAGATTCCGAATTCATTTGAAGTAATTTTTTCGCCAAAATGGGCATCAACTTCATTATGTACGGCATGCGGATTTCCTTTGTATTTTTTTACGGCAAATAAATTGGTTTCCCAAAAATCAGTCAGTTTTTCAAGATGTTTTTCCCAATCTTTTATCATCGTATTAAAATAAAAGCCGATTTCTCTATCGGCTCTTATTTTAGCATAAAACTGATGTACTAGAAATTCGACATCGGCTCTATTTTCTATTTGTTTTTTCATAGTACAAAACTATTCAGAAATATAAAGAAAACACTTAATAGAGCACTTAAAATGATAAGGTTAAAAACTACTTTATGTTTCATTTGTGCTAAAATTGAAGTGTTGGCAAAAACAGAGGCTAAAACAATAATTGCCAATTGTATCATTTGTACAATAGAGGTTCCGTGTGAAAGAATGTACATTGCAGCTGCACCACCTAAACAGCTTTGACCAATTACAGCCATTGCAGCAGAACCCATATAGTTTTTGTTGAAATTTTCGAATGTTGTTTGATATAGTGTCATGATATTGAGATTTTTATACTACAAAGGTACATGCACTATACAACTCCATTTCATGACTTTAATCATAAAACAGAAACTTTTTTATCTGTATACTTTCCTATTTATAATCTTCAAAACGCCTTTTTTTTCCAATGCTTTAATAGTTCTGATAACGGTTTCAACCCGTAAACCGGTTAAATCGCCAATTTGCTGTCTGGTAAAATTGATGAGGTATCCGTTTTCATCCTTTTGGAAATTGAAATAAGCAATTCCTTGATCCATTAATTTTAAAACCCGATGTTCTGGTTCCTGCGTTGACATTTCTGCCGCCATAACCGATTTATAATATAATCGCTGCGCCAGATTCTGAATTATTTTAATACTTACGGAAGGATTTTCTTCCAGCAATTTCATGAAATTATTTTTTGAAAGAAGAAGAATTTCCGAATCTTCAACAGCAATTGCGTTAGCGGGATAATTTTGATTTAGAAACAAAGGCGGTTCCCCAAAAGATTGTTCCTTATAAAAGATTCCCTGAATAAATTCCCTTCCATCATCATTATAATTGCTCATTTTTACTTCACCGGAAACAATTTGATAATAATAAGCGGGTAAATTTCCTTCTTCAAAAATAATAGCCATTTTATCAAAAACTTTCTTTAAAGCACCATATTTTTCTAATAATTCAGTAGCAATCATAATTTTGTTTTTTGGATTCTAAAAGCCTTCACACAAATATAATTCATTCAAAATTGTTCTTCTACATTAAAAAACTTTTACTTTTACGGCCATTATGCAACAAAAAATACCCAATATTTACGAGCAAATTATTCAGGCCAAAAACAATGGACAAAAATTGCTTGCCATTCTTTTAGATCCGGATAATATTGTATTAGAAAATATAGAAAATTTATTGCTGAAAATTAATCAATCGCCGGCGACGCATATTTTTGTGGGCGGTAGTATTGTTCAGACAACAATTTTAGAAGAGTTAATTGCTCAATTAAAACAAAAAACAAATTTACCGGTGGTTATCTTTCCTGGAGATCCTTCACAAATATCGCCTCAGGCAGATGCCATTTTGTTTTTGTCATTATTATCAGGCAGAAATCCGGATTATTTAATAGAATATCAGGTTCAGGCGGCGCCAATTCTTAAAAAAATGAATCTTGAAGTAATCTCAACAGGATACATTTTAATCGAAAGCGGTAATGAAACAGCAGTGGCAAGAGTAAGTAAAACAGAGCCGTTAAATAGGGAGAATCTCGATTTGGTTTTGGCAACTTCGCAAGCCGGAGAAATGTTAGGAAATAAATTAATTTATCTTGAAGCCGGAAGTGGTGCCAAAAAAGCGGTTCCATTCAAAATGATACAGCTAATTTCTCAAAGCGTTAAAATTCCTGTAATTGTTGGAGGAGGAATTGTAGATTTGCAAGGAATTCAGAATGCGTACAATGCCGGTGCAGATTTAGTGGTTATAGGAACAGCTTTCGAAAATAACAGCCGTTTTTTTGAGTCATAGAAATTAAATAATAGCTAAATACAACAACCCAAATGATTGATTTTTTTTTAGAAAGTTATAAAAATGCCCCTTTATGGCATATTGCTTTAGAGTTTCTGGTTTTTGTGTTCGGAATTTTAAGTGTTTGGTTTGCTAAAAAAGAGAACATTTGGGTATATCCAACAGGTTTAATTGCGACTGTAATTTCTGTTTATCTTTTATATATTGCCGGTTATATTGGCGATATGATTATTAATGGTTACTTTTCTGTAATGAGCATTTATGGCTGGTACGTTTGGGCAAAAGGAGGAACAGTCGAAGATAATTTACCTATAACACGAACAAATCTTAATGAAAAAATAATTGGAATTATATTGTTTTTTGTGACCATTTTTGTAGTTTTCGGCATTTATAAATATTTCGATTACGAGATTCATAATGACAATTATGTTGATATGATTTCGTCGGGAATATTTTTTGCAGGAATGTGGTACATGGCCAGAAAAAAAATCGAAAACTGGACACTTTGGATTATTGGTGATATTATTGTTGTGCCTCTTTATGCTTATCGCGGCTTAGGAATGTTGTCACTTCAATATTTAATTTTTACAATTTTAGCTATTTCAGCTTATTTAGAATGGAGAAAAATCTTAGACAGCAAAAAACAGCTATAATAAAAATTGCTTTGTTTGGTCCTGAAAGTACAGGCAAAACAACTTTAGCAAAACAACTTGCCGCACATTACGAAACGGAATGGGTTCCTGAGTTTGCACGGGATTATTTGCAAAAAAGGTGGGAAGAAAACCAACATATATGTGAGGCAGATGATATGCTTCCCATTGCATACGGACAAATGTCATTAGAAAATGAAAAACTTTCTTCGGCAAAGAAATACCTGTTTTGCGATACTAATTTAATGGTTACCAAAGTTTTTTCTGAAATATATTATGGTTTTTGTGATCCTCTTTTAAATGAAGAAGCATTAGAACATGAATACGATTTATTTTTCCTGACAGATATAGATGTTCCTTGGGAAAAAGATGACATTAGAGATAAACCTGAAGGAAGAGAAACTGTTTTTTCGGTTTTTAAGCAAACTTTAATAGATAATAAAAAACCATTTATAACCCTTTCGGGGAATAAAGAAAGCCGCCTCGCAAAAGCTGCAATTATTATTGATAACCTGACAATTGCCAAAGAACACGGATTTTCATCTTCTGATTTTGTTGAAATTTACAATCACGGAGTTTCTATTGAAAGTGTTTTACAACAACTAAAAATTTTTAAAAACGGAATCTTAAAGAGTAATTTAATAAGCCCTGCAACAATTGGTAATGGAATTTTAAATTTAGCAGAAAATGATTTTGAAACAAAAGCCCGTTTTTTTGACTTTCAAAAATCAAAATTAAAACTAAAGAAATTTGTTCCCGCATCTGGTGCAGCAAGCCGAATGTTTAAGTTTTTAACAACCTTTTTGAATGATTTTGATCTTCAGAAAGAAACTATAAATGCTTACATCAACAGAAAAAAAGATAGTGATTTGTCTATTTTTATTGTCGCAATGGAAAAGTTTCCTTTTTTTGAAGCTGTAGATAAAAAGCTTAGAGAAGTTTATCCTGATTTTGAAACTTTAGACACAGATTACAAAAATTATTATTTCATAAAATTACTATTATCTCCTGACTATTTTGATTTTGCAAATAAGCCCAAAGCAGTTTTACCGTTTCATCATTATCAAACCCATATTGCAACCCCAATAGAAGAACATTTGAATGAATGTGTGCATTATGCTACATCCGATCAAATATCAAACTTACACTTTACGGTTTCAGAAATTCATCAGTCTCAATTTGAAAAAGCGGTTGATTTGGTTCAGGGTAACATAGAAAAACAGGCCAAAACTAAAATTAATATTGGATATTCTTATCAAAATAAAACTACAGACTCTATTACAGTCGATGTTGATAATGAATTAGTTAGAAATAAAAATGGAGAACTGGTTTTTAGACCTGGCGGGCATGGAGCACTAATCGAAAATTTGAATAGACTTGATTCAGATATTATTTTTATTAAAAATATAGATAACGTAATTCAAAATCATATTCATGAAATCACGTTGTACAAAAAAGGTCTTGCGGGAATTTTAATTGAAATTCAGCAACAAGTTTTTAGTTATTTAAAAGCTATTGAAGACCAGCATATAAAAGAGAGCAGCATTGTTGAAATTGTTCAGTTTTTAAAAGAACAGTTGAATATTAATTTGACAAATGATTTTAATAAATTTACGTTTGAAAATAAAATTATTAAAATTAAAGAACTATTAGACAGACCAATAAGGGTTTGCGGAATGGTGAAAAATGAAGGAGAACCAGGAGGAGGTCCTTTTTGGGTTATGGACGAAAAAGGAACCGTTTCACTTCAGATTGTAGAAACATCTCAGGTAGATTTAAAAAATAAGAAACAGCGTCAAATTTTAGCGGAAGCGACCCATTTTAATCCCGTTGATTTAGTTTGCGGAATCAAAAATTATAAAAATGAAAAGTTTGACCTCACTCAATTTGTAGATCATAAAACAGGATTTATTGTAGAAAAAAGTGTTGACGGAAAAATAGTTAAAAGTTATGAACTACCGGGCTTATGGAACGGAGCAATGGCAAATTGGCTCACTATTTTTGTTGCTGTTCCGTTGATTACATTTAATCCTGTGAAAACAGTAAATGATTTATTAAAACCTGCACATCAGCCACAATAAAAATGGATACAGATAAAATCATATCAGAGTTAAGTTTTAAAGCCGTTCGAAGCAGTGGTGCCGGCGGACAAAATGTAAATAAAGTTTCTTCAAAAGTCGTGTTGACTTTTGATTTAAACGCTTCTCAGGCTTTATCTGAAGAGGAAAAATTACTTTTGCAAACTAATATTGCTCAGCGTTTAACATCTGAAAATATTCTGATTTTAAACTGTGACGAAGATCGAAGTCAGTTTAAAAATAAAGAGATTGTTATAAAACGTTTTTTAGAAATCATTAAAAAAGGATTGTTTGTTCCGAAAGTTCGTAAAGCAACCAAGATTCCAAAATCAGTAATTAAAAAACGAATCAAGGATAAAAAAAACATCTCTGAAATAAAACAATCTCGTAAAAAACCGAACTTAGATTAAATATCAAAATAAATTCCAAAAAAAGAAATTCCAAATTCCAATTGAAAACTATATAAGTAAGTCTTTTGGAATTTGGAATTTCTTTTTTTGGAATTTAAATTAAAAGTAAGTTTTTGGAATTTGGAATTTGATTTTTGGAATTTTTAACTTTACATTTGCACTGTCTCAAAGGGGTGCTCTAAATAACGAGCTGAGATCATACCCAAAGAACCTGAGCGAGTAATGTTGCTAAGGGAAAAAACGACAATTGTTAGTGTGCACACTATATTTTGTTGTAAGAAACACATTTATTAATTTAACAAAAAGAATAATTCCCCCTTTTATTCGTAATTTTTTACGGATGAAAACATTTTTTGAAGGTACTGAGGTGCTAAGTTACAAAGGTTCTAAGTCTCATAAATTGAGCAAAACCAAATCTATTTTCTTTCTTCTATTCTCTTTCTTCTGTACTCTAATTTCTTTCGCACAAACGCAGGACTCTACGAGGGTAAATTCTCTCGATGAGGTTTTGGTTTCTGCCGTTCGTGTTACTGCAAAAACGCCGGTTACGTTTAGTAATTTGGATAAAAAAGACATTAAATACCGAAATTTAGGTCAGGATATTCCAATTTTAATGAATTATTTACCATCTGTTGTTACGACTTCTGATGCAGGAAATGGTTTTGGATATACCGGGATCAGAGTCCGCGGAAGCGATGCCACAAGAGTAAATGTTACCATAAACGGAATTCCGTACAACGATGCCGAAAGTCAGGGAACATTCTGGGTAAACATGCCCGATTTTGCTTCTTCTGTAGAAAGCCTGCAATTACAGCGCGGTGTAGGAACATCTACAAACGGTTCTTCAGCTTTTGGTGCAAGTTTAAACATGCTTACTGATAATTATGCTTCTAAAGCAAATGGCGAAGTCTCCAGTTCTTACGGAAGTTTCAATTCTAGAAAAAATACTGTAAAATTTAGTACAGGTTTATTAAACGATCATTTTGAATTAGCCGGACGTTTGTCTACACTAAAATCTGATGGTTATATTGACCGCGCAAGTTCTGATTTAAAATCATATTTTTTACAAGGAACTTACGTTGGTAAGACAACTTTAATCAAAGCATTAGTTTTTGGCGGAACCGAAAAAACATACCAATCTTGGAATGGGATCGATGCTGAAACTTTAAATACTAACCGTACTTTCAATTCTGCAGGAATGTATACAGATGAAGCAGGAAATGCTCGTTTTTATGATAATGAAACCGATAATTACCAACAAGATCATTACCAATTGCATTGGAATGAATCTTTTTCGGATAAATGGAGCACGAATTTAGCGGTTCATTATACAAAAGGAAAAGGCTATTATGAGAATTATAAAGAAGATGCCGATATGGGGGAGTATGGTTTGCTGCCTGTTGGGGCAATAGCTACAACCGATTTGGTACGTCAAAAATGGTTAGACAATGATTTTTACGGAACTACATTTTCTGTAAAATATAAAGACGAAAAATTTGACGTGATCTTTGGCGGGGGCTGGAATAAATATGAAGGCGATCATTATGGCAAAGTAATCTGGGCAAGATATGCTTCTCAATCAGAGTTAGGAGATCATTATTATGATGATTTTTCAACAAAAACGGATGGAAATATTTTCGCGAAAGCAAATTATCAATTCACAGAAAAATTGAGTTTTTACGGAGATCTACAATATAGAAATGTACAGTATAAAGCCAATAGTATTGAAACAGGTTTGGTAGATGATAACTTTAATTTCTTCAATCCAAAAGCGGGATTGAATTACGAAATCAATCAAAAAAACACACTTTACTTTTCATACGCCAGAGCTAATCGCGAACCAAACAGAACCGATTATGAAGGTGGAAATGTAAAGCCTGAAAAATTAAATGATTTTGAATTAGGCTGGAGATTTAATTCAGAGAAATTTCAATTGAATTCGAACTTCTATTATATGGCTTACAAAGACCAATTAATTTTAACAGGAACACTGGATGATGTTGGATCTCCAATTCGTTCAAATAGTGAAAAAAGTTACCGTTTAGGATTTGAAGTTGATGCAACAATTAAGCTTTCAGAAAAATTTATGCTGCGTCCAAACTTTACTTTAAGCAGTAATAAAAATGTTGATTTGGCTGTAGAAGGACAAAATTACGGAACCACGTCTATTGCATATTCACCAGAAGTAATTGCAGGAAATATTATTGTTTACAGTCCGATTGAGAATTTGCACATTTCATTATTACAAAAATATGTTGGCGAACAATATATGAATAATATAGAATTGCCGGAAGCTAAGTTGGCCGATTATTTTGTAAATGATCTAAATGTATCTTTTGAAATCAAACCAAAATCTATTTTTAAATCAATAATGATTACAGGTTTGGTAAATAATATTCTGGACAAAAAATATGTTTCAAACGGATATATGTACGACGTTTACCCATACTATTATCCTCAGGCGGGGATTAATTTCCTGGCAGGATTAACTTTAAAATTTTAAAAAAAGAAGCAGAAACAAAAAAGCCTGAAAAATTTACTTTCAGGCTTTTTTTATTTAGTTATATACGTGAACAGAACTTCCGGATAATTCTGCCCGATATTGTTTCATCGGGTATTCCTGTCCGCCAAGTCCTGTAAATAAATTGTAAGATGTTTTGTCGCAAGAACAAACGGCATAAATACCGTCAATTGTCATGGCAACACAAGAAGTTAAGGCCTGATTTGGGCATGCAGCATCAAAAGCGGTATAAGTTCCTTCGCCTGTTTTCATTACAATAATACCTTTTGCTCCATAATTTGGAACATAAACCGGGCTGCTCACATATAAAAGGTTATTGTACGATGGCAAACTTGTATTAAGATAAGCATTTACTGCATAATTAGGAATATTAGGATTGTTGTTGCTTTTATTACTATCACTACAAGAGAAAAAGACACAAGTTAATACGATAAAGAGCCAGAATTTTTTCATTATTTTAAAAAGTATTAGTGAAACAAAATTAAATTATTTAGTTTTGAATTCTATATGATTAACATATAATTATGTACTATTAAAAATAATAGTATATTTGTAATAAGAAATCCCGTCCCGATGGGATTTTTTGTATTTATATAAACGATGAAGTTATGAGTAAAGTATCTTATTATACAGCAGAAGGATTAAAAAAGCTAAAAGATGAGTTGGAGCATTTGAAAAGTGTAATGCGACCAAAGGCATCTCAAGACATAGCAGAGGCAAGAGACAAGGGTGATTTATCTGAAAATGCAGAATACGATGCCGCTAAAGAAGCACAAGGTTTATTAGAAATGAGAATTTCTAAATTAGAAGAAGTGTATTCAAATGCAAGATTAATAGACGAATCACAACTTGATGTTTCGAAAGCTTTGGTACTTTCTAACGTAAAAATTAAAAACCAAAGTAACGGGATGGAAATGAAATATACACTTGTTGCTGAAAGTGAAGCTGATTTGAAAACCGGAAAAATTTCGGTAACATCTCCTATTGGAAAAGGTTTACTAGGAAAATCAGTTGGAGAAGTGGCAGAAATCACCGTGCCAAATGGAGTTTTGAAATTTGAAATCCTTGAAATTTCAAGAGACTAAATTATAAATGTTTAATTGGTTAATCGTTTATTTGTTTAACCGATTTAACGATTCAACAAATAAACGAATAAACGATGTCGATATTTACCAAAATAGTTAACGGAGAAATTCCAGCTTATAAAATTGCCGAAGACGAAAATTATCTGGCTTTTTTAGATGTAAATCCAAATGCAAAAGGACACACACTTTGTATTCCAAAACAAGAAATCAATAAGATTTTTGATATGGAAGATGAATTGTATTTGGGATTAATGAAGTTTTCTAAAAAAATTGCAATTGCTTTAGAAAAAACTGTTCCTTGTAAAAGAGTTGGTATGGCAGTTGTTGGTTTAGAAGTTCCTCATGCACACGTTCATCTGATTCCCTTAAATGAAATGGATGAAATGCGTTTTCACAATAAAGTATCACTTTCTAAAGAAGAATTTGAAGCTTTAGCCAAAAATATTCAGGCGAATTTGTAATAGATTTACTGAGAATAGTTTTCGTATGTCAGGCTGAGCGGAGTCGAAGCCTTTTGTTCCCAATCAGAACTGGGCTTCGACTCCGCTCAGCCTGACAGATAAAATCGTTCAGTTTGATAAAAAGAATAAGAAAAGTGTAGTAGAATTATTTTACTACACTTTTTTATTTAACTGAATTTGAAATGTAGTCCCTTTTCCTATTTCAGAATGCAAAACTTTTATTTTGCCGCTATGATATTCTACAACAATTCTCTTTGTTAAAGAAAGCCCTAAACCCCAACCTCTTTTTTTGGTAGTAAAACCAGGCTCAAATATAGTTTTGAATTGTTTTTTAGAAATTCCGGTTCCGGAATCCTTTACATTTATTTTTACATGATGTGCATCCTGCTCAATTTGAAGGTCTAAGGTTCCTTTTCCTTTCATGGCATCAATGGCATTTTTTACCAAATTTTCTATTGTCCAGCTATGTAAAGTTGGATTTATCATAACCAAAATAGGCTCAGTTGGAGTATCATAAGAGAACTCAACTTGTTTTGAAAAACGGGATTGTAAATATTTGAATGAATTTAAAGTCTCTTCTACAATATCATGAACTTCTAAAACAGGAACAGAACCAATTTTTGAAAAACGATCTGTAATAGTTTGTAAACGTTCAATATCTTTTTGAATTTCAAAAGTTATGGACTGATCAATTTCTTCGGTCTTTAAAATCTCAACCCAGCCAATTAATGATGATAATGGTGTGCCAATTTGATGTGCTGTTTCTTTTGCCATTCCCGCCCAAAGTTTATTTTGAGTCGCCATTTTTGTGCTTTTATAAAAATTGTAGACCAAAGCACCACACAAAAAGATAATCAGCAATAATGCGATGGGATAATATTTGAGTTTATTAAGTAAAGCCGAATTTCCATAATATAATTTTTGATACTTTCCGGGAGAATATTCAAATACAATGGGCTCATTTTCACTTTGGAGATTTTTTAAAAAGCGCATCGATTTTTTTTGGTCGTTTAATATTTCGTCAGGTACATTTCTGGTAGTCAGAATTTTGTCGTACATTGTTAATATTACAGGAATAGACGTATTGTTGCTGGAAATTTGAAGCGGAAGTTCGAGATCAGTATTTTCGTCTGCGTTGATTAATGCTATTTGCGCATTAGCCAGGAGTTTCATTTTGATTCGTTCTTCATTTTTGAATATTTGAAAAAAAGTATAAGTATTCCAAAGAATCAAAGTAATGATCGAAAAGGAAATAAAAATAATAATCCAACGAGTTGTATTTCTACTTTCAGAAAAACGCATAAAGTAATTTTTGAGGTATAAATATAACGAAATATACCCATTTAATATTTTGATTGCAGTAAAGATTTTTGTTTTTAAGGCTAAAACTATTTCTCTGACTTAAACCATTTCTATACTTTTGTAGTTGCCAAAACGAGATTTGGTTAAAAAGAAAAATTATGATTAGCATTGATCCAAAAGAGATTTCAACGGTAAAATTACAAGGTTATTTACAAAGTGCCATTGGCCCAAGACCTATTGCTTTTGCTAGTACAATAAGTGCAAAAGGAATCCCGAATTTGTCACCTTTTAGTTTCTTTAATGTATTTAGTGCCAATCCGCCAATTTTAGTTTTTTCACCGGCAAGACGAGTGCGTGACAACACTATTAAACATACTCTTATTAATGTAGAGGCAACTCGCGAGGTTGTGATTAATGTTGTAAATTATGATTTGGTACAGCAAACATCATTGGCCAGTACAGAATACGGCGATGGAGTAAACGAATTTATAAAGTCAGGATTAACACAAATTCCGTCAGATTTTGTAAAACCATATCGCGTAAAAGAATCTCCGGTTCAGTTTGAATGCAAAGTCACGCAGATAATTCCGCTGGGAACAGAAGGCGGTGCAGGAAATCTGATTCTTTGTGAAGTGGTAAAAATACATATTCATGAATCTGTTTTAGATGAAAACGGAGCAATTGATCAATATAAAATTGATCTGGTTTCAAGGTTAGGAAATAATTGGTATTCAAGGTCTAACCAGGGACTTTTTGAAGTTCAAAAACCACTTACAACTTTAGGTGTTGGAGTAGATGTTATTCCTAATTTTATAAAAGAGAGCCCTGTTTTTAACGGAAATGATCTTGGTAAATTAGGAAACATAGAAGCCTTGCCTACAACAGAAGAAGTTAGTATATTTGTGAAAGAAAATTTTTCTGTAAAAGGAGTTTTAAGTTCCGATGATCAGGAAAAGATACATCTGGAGGCTAAAAAATACCTTGATAAAGAAGATGTTACATCTGCTTGGAAAGTGCTTTTAGCTAAAAAATAAGAAAAGAAACAATAATTAATATAGACGAAGATGGAAGTTACAGGAAAAGTAAAAGTGGTAAACCCAGAGCAACAAGTTAGTGCCTCATTCAAAAAAAGAGAATTAGTTGTTACTACTGATGAGCAATATCCACAACATATTTTAATCGAATTTACACAAGATAAATGCGATTTGTTAAGTAGCTATAAGCAAGGAGAGGCAGTAAAAGTTTCTATCAATTTAAGAGGAAGAGAATGGGTTAATCCACAAGGAGAAACCAGATATTTCAATAGTATTCAAGGTTGGAGAATTGAAAGAGTAGCGCCTGAAGGTCCTGGACAAACTCCACCAATGCCTGCTGCAGAAGCATTTGCTCCGGCTACTAATTTAAACGAAGACGAACCAGACGATTTGCCTTTCTAAAAGTTTAAATTCTAAAATATAAATTCCAAATTCCAATTCATAAATATGTAATTGGGGTTTGGTTTTTTGTTTTTATTTGTAATTTGACAATATTGTGTCTATTTGAAGCTTAAGGCTTAGAATTTGGAATTTACTTATTTTGTAATTTTATTTAAAACATGTATTACGTATTCAAAGATTTATTTTTTCCTCCAGTTTCAGAGGCCGATGAAGAAGGAATTCTGGCAATAGGTGGCGATTTAAATCCCGAACGTTTAAAGCTGGCTTATACAAGTGGAGTTTTTCCCTGGTTTAATGAAGGAGAGCCTGTTCTCTGGTGGTCACCGGACCCCAGAATGGTTTTGTTTCTTGATGAATTGATTGTGTCAAAAAGCATGCGTAATGTTTTGAACAGGAATCAGTTTAAAGTAACTTTCAATCAAAATTTTTTGGAGGTCATTTCGAACTGTCAAAAAATAAAAAGAGAAGGTCAGGACGGAACCTGGATTTCAAATGAAATGATCGATGCTTATTGTCAATTACATAAAGAAGGCATGGCAAAATCAGTTGAGGTTTGGCAAGATGAGGTTTTGGTTGGTGGTTTATACGGAATAGATTTAGGCCATGTTTTTTGTGGCGAAAGTATGTTTTCAAAAGTATCAAATGCCTCTAAAGTAGCATTTATAGCATTGGTACAATCTTTAAAAGAAGAAAATTACAAGCTATTAGATTGTCAGGTTTATAATCCACATTTAGAGAGTTTAGGTTGTCGTGAAATTGATCGTGAAGAATTTATGTACATTTTAGAAAATAAGAAATTATGAGTGCAATTTACACTGTGAAAGAAATTTATATTTATCCGATAAAAAGCCTTGCCGGAATTAACTGTAAACAAGCTTTTGCTGAAGAAATGGGATTTGAAAATGACCGAAGATGGATGTTGATTAATGCTGAAAATCTACATATAACGCAAAGAGAACACCCAATTTTGAGCCAGTTTTATCCTCAAATTTCAGATGGAAAAATCAGTATTACTTTTAAAGATCTTAAACATGAATTTTCGGTTCATGAACATTTAGATCAGCCAATAGACACCAAAGTCTGGGAAGATAAAAGTGAAGTTGTAGAAGTAAATAAATCAACATCAAAATGGTTTAGCGAACAATTAGGTTTTGAGTGCAAATTGGTAAAAATCATCAAAAGCGGAGATCGAAAACATGAAAGCTCAAGATTAAAAGAAACCTTCAATGTAAGCCTTGCTGATGGTTATCCTTATTTGTTAGTTGGAACAAAAAGTCTTGATTTTTTGAATGAAAAATTAGAAGATAAAATCACAATTTTACGATTTCGCCCAAATATTGTTATAAGCAGTGAAGTTCCTCATGAAGAAGACAACTTCGATACTTTCAAAATTGGAGAAGTTGATTTTAAAAACGTGAAACCTTGTGGAAGATGTATCATGGTAAATAATGATCCGCAAAAAGGCATCATAAAAAAAGAACCTTTGAAAACTTTAAGTAAGTATCGAAAAGTAGACAATTCAGTTTTTTTCGGAACTAATATAGTAAGTTTAAATAGCGGATTAATTAAAGTTGGAGACGAAATTGTTTTCTAAAAACTCAATTTTGTAAAACTCCAATTCAGCGTATTAAAAAGCATCAATTCGTTTTTTAAAGTTGGTAATTCTAAAATTAATTTAAGTGTTTCGTGCGCCATCATTGTGCCAATAATTCCCGGTAAAGTTCCTAAAACACCATTTAAATTGCAATTTGGAACATCTTTTGGATCTGGCATTTCAGGAAATAAATCTCGAAGATTTTTGCTTCCATTGTGGTTAAAAACAGCAATTTGACCTTCAAATTTTAAAATACTTCCATAAACTAAAGGTTTTTGAAATTGAACACAAGTATCATTAACCAGATAACGTGTTTCAAAATTATCAGAACCATCTACGACAATATCATATTGTTGAATAATCGTAGAGGCATTTTCAGTTGTCAATTTCAGATTAATAACTTCAACTTCAATCAGCGGATTTAGTTTTGAAACTACTTCTGTAGCAACGATTGCCTTCTCTTGTCCAATCTCATTTTCGGTATATAAAATCTGTCTATGCAAGTTGTGAATTTCAACAGTATCAAAATCCATTATTCCAATAAAACCAACTCCGGCAGTCGAAATATATTGTAAAATTGGACAGCCCAAACCGCCGGCTCCAATAACTAATACTTTTGCTTTTTTTAGTTTTTCCTGACCTTCATCGCCAATTTCCGGCAATATAGTTTGTCTGTTATAGCGTAGAAATTCTTGTATAATGCTCATTTTGGGAATTTTAGATTGCTGATTTTAGCTTGTTGGAATTTGGAATTTATTTTTTGGAATTTTTCCTAACTATAACTTTTATCCCAATCTTTCCAAACGGGTTCGTAGCCTGAATTGGTTATAATTTGGGCAATTTCACTAACTGGACGTTCATCACTAATTTCAAATTGTTCCAAAGATTGCGGATCAACAACATAACCACCCGGATTGGTTTTAGAACCTGCACTCATACTCGTTACCCCAATTGGGATAATGTTATTTCTGAATTTTTCGTTTTCACGAGTCGAAATTGAGATTTCCAAGTCTTCATTCCATAAACGATAAGCACAAATAAGTTGAGTTAAATCTTTGTCGTCCATAATGAAATTGGGTTCAATAATACCTTCTGCGGGACGCAATCTCGGAAAAGAAACTGAATATTTGGTTTGCCAGTATTTCCTTTGGAGATAATCTAAATGCAGTGCATTAAAAAAACTGTCCGTTCGCCAATCTTCCAGGCCTAATAAAACGCCTAATCCAATTTTGTGAATTCCCGCGGTTCCAATTCGGTCAGGGGTTTCCAGACGATAATCAAAATTTGATTTTTTCCCTTTTGTATGGTATTTTTTGTAAACTTCCTGATGATATGTTTCCTGATAAACTAAAACCGAATAAACTCCGGCTTCGTGCAAACGTTCGTAATCTTCTGTAGAAAGAGGCTGAACTTCAACAGAAATAATGGAGAATTGTTTCCTTATCAAAGCAATCGCATTCAGGAAATAATTAATATTTACACTATAATTTGCTTCACCGGTTACTAATAAAACATGATCAAAACCAAGATTTTTTAAGGCTTCAACTTCAATTTTAATCTCGGTATCAGAAAGTGTTTTTCGTTTGATTTTATTGTCTAAACTAAAGCCACAATAAGTACAAATGTTCTGGCATTCATTGCTTAAATAAAGTGGAGCATACATTTGAATGGTTTTTCCGAAGCGCTTCTTCGTGATTTCATGGCATTCCTGTGCCATTCGTTCTAAATAATTTTGGGCAGCCGGAGAAATTAAAACTAAAAAGTCATCGAGATTTCGTTTGGTTTTTGATAAAGAACGTTCAACATCTTTTGCTGATGTTTGGTATATTTTTGATTGAATGTTATCCCAATTGTATTGCTCAAATATTGCTTTAAATGTTTTCATTTTGGATTGTCGGGTTTTATTTCACGCAGATTTTGCAGATTGAGCAGATTAAAAATGATTTTAATTTTTTATAAATACAGTATCTGTTTATTGAATTTTATTTGCAACTCTTTTTATATCATCTAGTATATTTAGAGTATTGAAATTTACAAGTAAACCTAATTTTTTATTTGTGAGCCTTAAATAAGTAGAAAGTTGTTTGTAATGTATTGGAGCTAAATCTTCAACAGATTTTAATTCAATTATCACTTTGTTTTCTACTAAAAGATCAATTCTGAAAGCAGGATCCAATATTATTTCTTCATAAGGAATTATAACTTCAACTTGTTTTTGAACTTGTAAATCAGTTTTTGTTAATTCATAGAACAAAGCACTTTCATAAACGGATTCAAACAACCCAGGCCCCAAATTATTATATACCTTAAAAATAGCTCCTCTTACTAGATATGATATTTCGTTTTCTGTCATTATTCTTTATTTTAGTTATTAATACAAAATTAAAGAATAATCTTACTTTATTTATTTTCATCTTTATTAAAATTAAAATCATTTTTAATCTGCTTAGATCTGCAAAAATCTGCGTGAAATAATCTAGTCATACAAAAATGAAGTCAAAGGACTAGAACCAACAGCAAAATTCTGTTGATTAGCGATTTTGGCTTCAAATGCTTTTCTTCCTGCAATTACAGCTTCTCTAAAAGCTTCAGCCATTAATTTTGGATTTCCGGCAACGGCAATGGCAGTATTCACTAAAACCGCATCGGCACCAATTTCCATTGCTTTTGCAGCATCAGACGGCGCGCCAATTCCAGCATCAACAATTACAGGAACATTGCTTTGTTCGATAATAATCTCAAGAAAATCAATTGTCTTTAAACCTTTATTGCTTCCAATAGGAGAACCTAACGGCATTACGGCAGTTGTTCCTGCATTTTCCAAATGTTTGCACAAAACCGGATCAGCATGAATGTAGGGCAAAACAAAAAATCCAAGTTTAGCCAGTTCTTCCGTCGCTTTCAATGTTTCAATCGGATCAGGCATCAGGTATTTTGGATCAGGATGGATTTCGAGTTTTATCCAATTGGTTTCTAATGCTTCACGCGCCAATTGAGCTGCAAAAACAGCTTCTTTAGCATTTCTTGCACCCGACGTATTAGGTAATAAATTAATATTTGGGTGTTGCAAATGCGATAAAATAGCATCAGTTTCGGTTTCGAGATCGATGCGTTTTAAAGCAACAGTCACTAACTCGCTTTCTGAGGCCAAAATCGCTTCTTCCATTTCTCTGTTTGAGCCAAATTTCCCAGTTCCTAAAAATAGGCGTGAGGTTAATGTTTTATCTCCAATTTTAAACAATGATGTTTGCATATAGTTTTTCATTAAGTTTTTGGATTAATTTTTTCTTTTTTTCGCTTTTTGTGATCATTCCAGACACAGCAATGCCATGAATTCCAGTTTCAATCAATTGTTCTACATCTTCTAATGCGATTCCGCCAATTGCGTAAATTGGAATTTTGAGGTTGTTGCTTTTTAGTTTCTGAATAATCTCTATGTATCCTGATAAACCCAGAATTGGACTTAATTTTTCTTTTGTTTCAGTAAACTGAAAAGGGCCTAAACCAATATAATCACAACCATTTTTTACGTGATTTTGTATATCTTCAAAAGTATTTGCTGTTCCGCCAATAATTTTTGTGTTTCCCAAAATTGCTCTTGCTTCGGCAATATTCATATCGGTTAAACCCAAATGCACACCATCGGCTGCAATTTGTTGTGCCAGATAAAGATTATCGTTTACTATAAAATTGGCGAGATATTCTTCGCATAAAAATTTTACAGCCTCCGCTAATGCAAAAGTGTCTTTGGCAGTTTGATTTTTGAAACGCATTTGTATCCAATCGCATCCGGCGTCCAGAGCCTGATGAATATTATACAATTGTTCTTCGATGGTATTTCCTTGTGAAATGTATTGCAGTTTATGGTACATAATGATATCCGGTTAAAGTTGAAGTTGAGCTCAGGTATTTTTCTATGTAGGTTTTAGCATTTTTACAAGCTTCTTGTAAAGTTTGATCTAATGCAAGATTTGAGGCAATTGCTGCTGATAAAACACAACCGGAACCATGTTTTTCAGAACACTTTTTTTCCGAGGGCAATAAATCAATGATTTCATCTTTTAGAAACAAACGATCTGTTCCAATAGCCAAAGGATTATGACCGCCTTTTAGTAAAATAGCACTCGAGACTTCATTTTGCATTCTAAGTTGGTGCTGAATAAAATCCGGGAAAAGCAATTCTATTTCATTATAATTAGGCGTTATCAAATCAATTTTGGATACTATTTTATTCAGATCCAAACGATCTTTAATACTCATAAACTCAAACTTTGTTGTTGATTTTAAAACAGGATCCCAAACAATTTGTGTTGAAGGAGATAACAACTTAATGGTCGAAAGAATTCGATTTAAATAATGCAGACTGGGAACAATTCCGATTTTTACAGCATTGATTTTATACCTTTCAAATAAAGTTTCAACAGAACGAATGACGTAACTAAGATCTATCCATTGAATGTCAAAAAACTCATTTTCGGTTTGAATTGTATTTGCCGTTATAATTGCTAATCCAGTCAGGGAATGTTGTTCGAATGTTTTGATATCCGCCAAAACTCCTGCGCCACCAGATGGATCGAAACCGGCTATACTAAGTATGAATGGGCGATTTGCTGACATAATTTAAATTGTTTTACAGGATTTTCATTGTCCCATATAGTTCCTAAAAGGGCAACATCATCAAACCCGTTTATGAGTGTTTTTTTGATGTTTTCAGAATAAATTCCGCCTAAAGCGATACATTTTGTACTGTGATTTGTTCTTGATTTTAATGCTGCGAATAAATTCTCTTTTGGGTAATAATCTTCTTTAGAAATACTTTTAAAAACCGGACTTAAAAAGGCATATTCAAAATCATTATCCAATGCATTGAAATCTTCAATTGAATGAATTGAGGTTGTATACCTGCAAGGTTTTAAAAATCTTGCAGGATACTCACAACCGTTCTTTCTATCTTTTTCAGAGAAATGAATTCGGGTAATTCCAAAATCTTCTGCTAATTCATGATGATTATGCAATACCAATTTAGATCGAAATTCGATTTTTATCTGATGAATAAATTGTGCCATTTCTATTTCAGAAAAATCAGGCTTCCGAATATGAAGCAAAGACAATCCTTCCTCAAATAAAGAATCAATAATGCTGATTTCGCCAGAAATTGCAGAAGGATTAGTAATCACAATCATATCTTTCTTCTTGATTCTATTTTAAATATAAATCTCTTTTCCTTGCTCAATAAACTCTTCCGATTTTTCCTGCATGCCTTTTTCGGCGGCAGCGACATCTCTAATTTCCTGAGATATTTTCATAGAGCAGAACTTCGGTCCACACATCGAACAAAAATGAGCAACTTTTGCACCGTCAGCAGGAAGTGTTTCATCATGAAATTCCCTGGCCGTATCTGGATCAAGAGATAGATTAAACTGATCTTCCCAACGGAATTCAAAACGAGCTTTGCTTAATGCATTATCACGATATTGTGCACCCGGATGACCTTTGGCCAAATCTGCAGCATGTGCTGATATTTTATAAGTTATCACACCATCTTTTACGTCTTTTTTGTTGGGTAAACCAAGATGTTCTTTTGGTGTTACATAACATAACATCGCACAGCCGTACCAGCCAATCATGGCGGCTCCAATTGCAGATGTAATATGATCGTAACCCGGAGCAATATCAGTCGTTAATGGTCCAAGAGTGTAAAATGGCGCTTCGTTACAATGTTCCAATTGTTTATCCATGTTTTCTTTAATCATATGCATTGGTACGTGACCAGGACCTTCTATAAAAACCTGAACATCATGTTTCCAGGCAATTTTTGTGAGTTCACCCAAGGTTTCTAATTCAGCAAATTGTGCAGCATCGTTGGCATCTGCAATAGAACCCGGACGTAAACCATCGCCAAGAGAGAAAGCCACGTCATACTGTTTCATAATTTCACAGATTTCTTCAAAATGTGTGTATAAGAAGTTTTCTTTATGATGAAATAAACACCATTTTGCCATGATGGATCCTCCTCTGGAAACAATTCCGGTAACGCGATCTGCAGTTAAATGAATGTAGCGTAACAAAACTCCTGCATGAATTGTGAAATACGAAACACCTTGTTCTGCCTGTTCAATTAAAGTGTCACGAAAAACTTCCCAAGTCAAATCTTCTGCGATTCCTTTTACTTTTTCTAAAGCCTGATAAATCGGAACTGTTCCAATTGGAACCGGCGAATTGCGAATAATCCATTCTCTGGTTTCATGAATGTTTTTTCCGGTAGACAAATCCATAATTGTATCTGCACCCCAGCGACAAGCCCAAACTGCTTTTTCGACTTCTTCTTCAATGCTCGAAGTCACAGCGCTGTTACCAATGTTGGCGTTTATTTTGACCAAAAAGTTACGACCAACAATCATGGGTTCGCTTTCAGGATGATTGATGTTGTTGGGAATAATTGCTCTTCCGCAAGCTACTTCACTACGAACAAATTCGGCTGTAATTTTGCTTTTTGGGGTGTTTGCTCCAAAACTGTGCCCGTCGTGTTGACATTGCATAGCTTTAGTTTGTTCATTTAAAAGTTCAATTCTTTGGTTTTCACGAATCGCGATATATTCCATTTCAGGGGTAATTATTCCCTGTTTAGCATAATATAACTGCGTGACGTTGGCGCCTTTTTTGGCTCGTTTTGGCTGGTGTAAATACTCAAAACGAAGGTGGTTTAAACTTTCGTCTTTCAATCGGCTTTGACCGTAATTTGAAGAGATTTCTTCAAGAATTTCGACATCATTTCTTTCTAAAATCCAATTTTCACGTAAGCGTGGCAATCCTTTTCGAATGTCAATTTCAATGTTTGGATCTGTATAAGCACCTGAAGTGTCGTAAACAGTTACAGGCGGATTTTTCTCAATCCCACCATTTGAAAGTTTGGTATCGCTAAGAATAACTTCGCGCATAGCAACTTTTATAGGATGAATTTCGCCACTAACGTATACTTTTTTAGAATTGGGAAAAGGAGTTCTGGAGATTTGTTCTTCGGTTGTCATAGAGAGAAGTTTTATGGTTTGTTGTTTTTTGTTTCAGGTTTCAAGTTTCAGGTTGATCTTGACTGTGTTTTTTGTTTGCGCTCGTATAGGCGCACTGTAGTGCGTCTACGTTATGTATATAATTGGAATTTGGAATTTAATTTTTGGAATTTAATACTTAACCTCCCTGAGTAGCAGAAATAATCAAAATTTCGTCAGTTTCGGATACAAAATGTTGGTTCCAATTCATTTTTGGAACAACAGTATTGTTGATGGCAACGGCAATTCCGTTTTGTTTGTTTGGAATTTCGAGATCGAGCAATGATTGAACGCTTAGCGATTCAGCATTGAACTTTTTGATTTGTTGGTTGATTTTTAGTTCCATTCCTTAAGTTTTTAGGTTTTATAAGATTCACTGCAGTGAATCTCTACCTTAGGAATGGCTACAATTACGCATGAAAATGCGCGCAGAAGTCATCTTACTTTTCCCTACGCTAGTATGAACTAGATCAGGTTCAGAGGGTAAAATCTCAGCCTGCTTTTTTAGCAGACACCCCTAAAGTGTGAAGCAAATGTAATAAATTTTTGTTTGGTTGTTTAAAAAAGTTTCAGGTTTCAGGTTTCACGTTGTTTTTGAAAACTAAAAACTGCGGCCGTTTACTGGCTTCTTTTCCAGCAGTTTTCGGCGTGATCATTGACCATTCCGGTTGCTTGCATATGAGCATAAACAACAGTTGAGCCCACAAATTTAAAACCTCTTTTTTTTAAATCTTTGCTAATTTCATCAGAAAGTGGAGTAGTGGCTGGAACGTCTTTTGATATTTTTGGATGATTTATAATCGGTTTTCCGTTAGTAAATTTCCAGATGTAATCAGAGAAGGTGCCAAATTCTTCTTGTATTTTCATAAAGGCCTGTGCATTTGAAACTGCGGCATTTATTTTAAGTTTATTTCTGATGATTCCGGTATTTTGCAGTAATTCTTCGATTTTGTTTTCAGAATAAAGGGCTATTTTTTTGTAATCAAAATGATCAAAAGCATTTCTGAAATTTTCTCTTTTGTTTAAAATAGTAATCCAGCTTAGTCCTGCCTGAAAAGTCTCCAAAATTAAAAATTCGAATAAAGTAGGATCGTCGTAAACCGGAACACCCCATTCCTCGTCATGGTATTTTTTATATAAATCGCTGGCGGTGCACCAACCACATCTTATCGGTTCCATTTTTTATTTCAAATGTATAAAAAAACCTCAAATCAATTAAGATTTGAGGTTGTTCAAAATTAGTATCTTTTTAAAAATTAGATTTTTTTGTATACTTGTACGGCTGAAATTGTGATTCCTCCTTCAGAATAAGTGAATTTTAATTTTAATTTGCTTCCTGTTAATTCAGCAACTTCAAGTTTTTCTTCATCTTCACTTGCGTATTTTTTAGTCAATGTGCTTCCGTCTTTAGTCCACGTTCCTTCTTGAGTATAAGCATTACATTTATTATTAGTAAATTCTGAATAACTATCAATAAATTTTCCATCCGCTTTAAATTCCATGATATCGTTATCACATCCTTCATTTGTAGCTGGTTCTAATGCTTCCTGACCATTATAAACAACTCCTACTTCAGTAAGTTGCCATTTTCCTTCGATTGATCCTTCGTTGTCATCATCACTACTACAAGACGTTGCTGCTAATCCTAATGTCAATACAGACAAAAATAAAATGCTTAATTTTTTCATTTTGGTGGGTTTTTAATTGTTAATTTTTTGGCAAAAATAATTTTTTTTTCAAAAAATTAACATAATATAACAGGTTTTTTCGTCTTTATTTTACATTTTTATGTAATGTGTTGATAAAGAGCTTACTTGTTAAAAACACCATTTTTTATGCTGTAAAAATGATCTTGTTAAAATCAAAATGCAATACCAAGCTAAAAGAAAAGTGAATAAGGAGAAGATTATTTTGCGGATAAATTTAGAATGATTTTCAGGTTATTATTTACCAATTTCCCAGTGATATCCTTTTACCTTTGGAATATAAGCGGATTGGCCAATAATTACCAAATCATTATAGATTTTTCTATTATATTTTATGCCGATGGCTTTGCCGGAAGTGTACATTTTATTAGCAACAAACTTAATTTTCATACGACCATCGCTCAGTTTTGCATCTGAAATTTTTTCAATAAACCAGGTCGAATGCCATTTTAGATCAATTTCATCTTCGGCAGTTTTAGTAACACTTTTTACTAGTTTTACTGCATCTTTCGGAATTGCAAAATTGTGAATTAAGTCTTTTTGTGTCAGTGTTTCCCCAATTTCAGCTCCAGAAAGAATTTTACGAATATTAACAAAACTTATTAATTGATTATTTGATTCGTTGTTTGTTTCATCTGCAATGCTTTTCATTTCAATTGCTGAACTATCAATTGGTTTATTAGGGAATAATATTTTTTTAGTATTAGTAATATTATGTTTGTTTTTAATAGGTGTAGTAATAGTTATGGTATTTGAAGAAATAGTTTCAGAAATAGGTTTTAAAGAATTGACAGGATACAGCTTTTTCTTCGGCTGTTTTTTTTCGTCGTTACCACAGCTGGAAAAGCAATATACTATAGAGAAAAGTATAATTATGATGTATTTTTTCATTGTGGTAATTCGTCTTATAGTTCTTGAGAATGATTTTCATCATCTTCACCTAAATATTTTTTTATTAAATGATGACCTGCATAAATTAACGGAGTAAGTAAAACGGCTACTGATAATTTGAAGATATATCCCGTCAATCCTGATGAAATAAAAGTATCAAAATCAATTTTTCCAGGTAACCAGAAAGCAATTCCAAGAACAATAAATGAATCGAATAATTGAGAAATTACAGTTGATCCTGTTGTTCTAAGCCAGATTTTTTTTTCGCCGGTTCGTTTTTTAAAGAACCAAAAAATCCAAACGTCAATTAATTGAGATGCAATAAATGCTATTAAACTACCTACGATAATCCACATACTTTGCCCGAAAACGGCCTGAAATTGTTCATCATTTACCGGACTTATTCCTTTTGCAGCCGGAATTACGATTGCCATAAACAATATCAAAAAGGCATATGCAATTAAACAGGCTGTTATAAAAGAAAGTTTTTTAACTCCTTTTTCTCCAAAATATTCATTTATTAAATCTGTAGTAAGAAAAACAATTGGCCAGGGTAAAATACCAATACTCATTACAAATGGTCCAATCTGAATTAATTTTCCTCCAATAAGCTCTGCAACAACGGCGTTGGTAATAAATATTCCGGCAAGAATTACAAATACAATTTCTTTTTTGGTTTTAAACATACTATTTCTGGTAAATTATTTTTCAAATTTAAGGTATTTCTATTTAAATTATTGTTTGAACTAATAAATTAAAAGATCAAATTGAGCGTAATAAAATTGTAAATTTGGGTTAATAATTTATTATAAATGCATTTAAAATGGACAATATTGTGCTCTAATAGATTATTTTTTTATGAATAAAAATCATGTTATTTCTTATGACTACAACAACTTTTAATGCTACAGAAGGATCTTTTCAGAATCCATTACTTCAAAAATGGTCAGGTCCTTATGGAGGAGTACCTTCTTTTGATAAATATAGAGTTTCAGATTTCCAACCGGCAATAGAGTTTGCTATTCAGGAAAATTTAAATGAACTAGATGCAATTGCGAATAATTTGGAAGCGCCAACTTTTGAAAATACAATTGCAGCACTCGAAAATTCAGGAAAAACCATTGCCAGAATTAATGCTGTGTATGGAATATACAGCTCTAATATTTTTACGAAAGAATTTGGAATTGTAGAAACAGAAATGTCACCGAAATTATCGGCTTTGAGTGATAAAATGTACCAAAATAATAGACTTTTCTCTCGTATTGAAACTTTGTACAATGCAAAAGACAAAGAAAAACTAAATAGCGAGCAACAGCGTTTGGTTTGGCTGTATTATACAAATTTTGTTCGTGAAGGTGCAAAATTAAACCATGACGATAAAATAAAAGTGGCTGGGATCAATCAGGAATTGGCAACGCTTTTTACAAGATTCAGTCAAAATTTATTGGCAGAAGAAAATAGTCAATATGTAGTTTTAGAAACTCACGCTGATTTTGAAGGTTTGCCTGTCGAAATAAAAAATGCTGCTATTGCCGAAGCAAAAGAAAGAAATATTGATGCTTTGGGATGTGTTGCAAATACGCGTTCTTCAATCGAACCGTTTTTGACATTTTCTACCAGAAGAGATTTAAGAAAGAAAGCTTTTGATATTTTTGTTAAAAGAGGTGATAATGGAAATGAAAATGACAATAATGAAACGCTGATTTCCATTTTAAAATTGCGTGCTCAAAAGGCAAAATTGTTAGGATTTAGTTCATTTGCAGAATGGAGTTTGTCTAATAAAATGGCAAAGGATCCTGCAAAAACACTTGACTTAATGAATTCAGTTTGGAAACCTGCAGTCGAAAAAGTACAGCAGGATGTTGCTGAAATGCAAAAGATGGTAAATGCAGAAGGCGGTGATTTTAAAATTCAGCCTTGGGATTATCGCTATTATGCCGAAAGAGTTAGAAAAGCAAAATATGATTTGGATCAGAATGAAGTTAAACAATATTTGCAACTTGAAAACTTGCGTGAAGCTATGTTTTGGGTTGCCGGTGAATTGTTTAATTTAAGTTTCAAACAAATTAGTGATGTGTCTGTTTTTCATCAGGATGTGCGTGTTTGGGAAGTAAGTAATAAAGTGACTGATAAGATAATTGGTTTGTGGTATTTTGATCCTTACGCGCGAGTTGGAAAACGTTCCGGTGCCTGGATGGATTCTTGTCGCGATCAGGAGAAGTTGGATGCAGATGTTCTGCCAATCGTATCTAACAATTGTAATTTTATTAAAGGAAACGAAAATGAAGCTGTTTTAATTTCCTGGGATGATGCCACAACTTTATTTCATGAATTTGGTCATGCGCTACACGGATTATGTTCTAATGTAACTTATCCAAGTTTGGCAGGAACGGCAGTTGCAAGGGATTATGTTGAATTCCCTTCGCAGTTATTAGAACATTGGCTTGCGACACCTGAGGTGTTGAATAAATTTGCTCTGCATTATAAAACCAATGAACCATTACCACAATCAATGGTTGACAGAATAGAGCAGGCGGCGAATTTTAACGAAGGCTTTGCAACGGTTGAGACAATTTCAAGTTCTTTTGTTGATATGGAGCTGCATTTGACAACTAAAACTATTGATCCTGATAAATTTGAAAAAGAAACATTAGAAAAGCTCAATATGCCATCGGAGATTGTGATGCGTCACAGAATTCCACAATTCGCGCATATTTTTTCTGGAGATGGATATGCGGCCGGCTATTATAGTTATTTATGGGCAGATGTTATAAATGCAGACGCTTATGAAGCTTTTATGGAAGGCAAAGGGCCTTATGATAAAGAAGTTGCAAAAAGACTTTATGATACAGTTTTTAGTGTTGGAAATACTCTGGACAATGAAACAGGATACGAGAATTTTAGAGGAAGAGCGCCAAAATCTGATGCGCTGATGCGAGCGAGAAATTTTCCAATTACAGAAAAAATTTAATAAACATTGCTAAATAAAAAAGCCCGAATAAATTAATATTCGGGCTTTTTATATTGAAATAATAATATATTAACCTAAAGTAACTCTTTTGAAACCTGTAATTTCAACATTGAATCCTTTAACATAATCACCAACTTTTTTACTATCATCTTTGATGAAGTTTTGATCTAGTAAAGCTTTTTCCTGATCTAAAGTAGTGTTGTCAGAGATGAAACGTTGAACTTTTCCTGGAATAATTTTATCCCAAATTTGCTCTGGTTTACCTTCAGCTTTTAATTCAGCTTTAGCATCTTCTTCAGCTTGTTTTAAAACTTCTTCAGTCAATTGAGAGAAAGAAATATATTTAGGAACATTTTTTAAAGTTTTTCCTAAACGTTTTGCTTCTTCATTATCCTTTTCGATTACAGCAATACGAGCAGCAAGTTCAGATTCAACGAAAGCAGGATCAAAATCTTTGTAAGATAATGTATCAGCTCCCATAGAAGCAACTTGCATAGAAACATCTTTAGTTAAAACGTCAGCATTAGGAATTGCAGCAGAAATTGCAGTTAATGCAGCAATTTTGTTAACGTGAACATAAGATCCAACGAAAGCACCTTCTAAAATTTCAAAACCACCGATTTCGATTTTTTCACCGATAACACCTGTTTGCTCAATTAATTTTTCAGCAACAGTAATTCCGTTAAAATCTGAAGCTAAAAATTCTTCTTTAGAAGAAAAGTTAATAGCTCTTTCTACTAATTCTTTAGCCAAAGTTACGAAAGCCTCATTTTTACCTACGAAATCAGTTTCGCAGTTTAAAGTGATGATAGCTCCTTTAGTTTTGTCAGCATTGATAAAAGAAACAGCAGCTCCTTCAGAAGACTCACGGTCAGAACGGTTAGCAGCAACTTTTTGTCCTTTTTCTCTAAGGTTTTGTATAGCTTTATCGAAATCTCCATCAGCTTCAACTAAAGCTTTTTTACAGTCCATCATTCCGGCACCTGTAGTTTGTCTTAATTTATTTACGTCTGCAGCAGTAATTGTTGCCATAATATTTTGAATTTTAATGTTAAAAGTAAAAATTCCATCTTTTAAATTCTAAACTCCAATTTTATTAAATTATCAACATAACGTTTTTAATTTTGTATTTGGATTTTAGAATTTAAAATTTGGAATTTAAAATTTGATTTATTCTTCAGTTGCAGGAGCAGCAGCTTCAACAGCTGGTGCAGCCTCTGCAGCAGGAGCAGCTTCAGCAGCAGCTTCTTCTGTAAATACTTCAGTTTCTTTATCAGAACCTCTGTCAGAAAGACCATCGATTACAGCAGCAGTTACTAAAGATAAAATTTTGTCAATTGATTTAGAAGCATCATCATTTGCAGGAATAACGTAATCAACCTCTCTTGGGTCAGAATTCGTATCAACCATTGCGAAAACTGGAATGTTTAATTTTTGTGCTTCTTTTATTGCGATGTGTTCAGCTTTGATATCTACTACGAACAATGCTGCAGGTAGTCTAGACATATCAGCGATTGAACCTAAGTTTTTCTCTAATTTAGCACGTAGACGATCAACTTGCAAACGCTCTTTTTTAGATAACGTCATGAAAGTACCATCTTTCTTCATTTTATCAATAGAAGACATTTTTTTAACTGCCTTTCTGATAGTTACAAAGTTAGTTAGCATTCCACCAGGCCATCTTTCAGTGATGTAAGGCATGTTTGCAGCCTTTGCTTTTTCAGCAACGATGTCTTTAGCTTGTTTTTTGGTAGCTACGAATAAGATTTTTCTACCTGATGCAGCGATTTTTTTCAAAGCTTCGTTAGCTTCTTCAATTTTTGCTGCAGTTTTATATAGATTGATAATGTGAATACCATTACGCTCCATATAAATGTAAGGGGCCATGTTTGGATCCCATTTTCTAGTCATGTGTCCGAAGTGAACACCTGCTTCTAGTAAGTCTTTTACTTCTATTTTGTTTGCCATTTTTGTACTAGTTTACGTTCTGTTGATTAGCAATGTATAAATGGCGGTTTCCCAGGCTTTATACATTTAGATGCTAAACTATTTCCTACCTCGATAGGAGAGCAACAACAACTGTGTTTTTTAATTTCAATAAATTGATGATGTCTTGTACCATATGCACAAGACAGGTAATATTAACGTTTAGAGAATTGGAATCTCTTACGAGCTTTCTTCTGACCGAATTTCTTACGTTCAACCATTCTTGGATCTCTTGTTAATAAACCTTCTGGTTTAAGGATAGCTCTGTTTTCAGCATTTACTTCACACATAACGCGTGCCAATGCCATTCTTACAGCTTCTGCCTGACCAGTTGAACCACCTCCGTAAACGTTTACTTTTACGTCAAAGTTGTTTACATTTTCTGTCATAGACATTGGTTGTAAAACTTTGTATTGTAAAGTTGCAGTTGGAAAGTAAGTTGCGAATTCTTTTTTGTTTACAGTGATTTTTCCTGTTCCTTCAGAAACATATACACGTGCAACAGCGGTTTTTCTTCTACCGATTTTGTGAATAACTCCCATTACTTAAGATCGTTTAGGTTAACAGTTCTAGGTTTTTGAGCTCCATGAGTATGCTCAGCACCTACAACAACATTTAGATTTCTAAAAAGTTCAGCTCCTAATTTGTTTTTAGGTAACATTCCTTTTACAGCTTTTTCTACTAATAATGCAGGATTTTTAGATTGCAATACTTTAGCAGTTAAAGTTCTTTGTCCTCCTGGGTAACCTGTATGACGCATGTAAATTTTGTCATTCATTTTTGTACCTGTAAGGTTAATTTTTTCTGAGTTGATAACAATTACGTTATCTCCACAGTCAACGTGTGGTGTGTAACTTGGCTTGTACTTACCTCTTAAGATCATCGCAACCTTTGAAGCAAGACGACCTAAGTTATGACCTTCAGCGTCAACAACAATCCACTCTTTTGTTACAGTGGCTTTGCTAGCTGAAATTGTCTTGTAGCTTAATGCGTCCATAATATTATTTTAATTAAACATTCCATCCCCAATAAAGGGGATGCAAAAGTACAATTAATTATTTTAAAACCAAATACCTGAAAAGATTATTTTATCTACTGAAAATCAGCGTATCAGTTTTTTATTTAAAACAATAAAAAAAAACCACCTTCACAATAACGCGAAGGTGGTTCAATATTTAGAATTATTTTTCTTAAACAATAAATAAATTGGCAATATCAACTACTTGTTGTGTCGCAAGCGGTTCATCATAAGCTTCTGATCCGGCGGCTGCTCCAAATAAAGTAGCGGTATTATAACCTGCCTGTACTGTAACGCCTTCGCCAGCGTAAACTGCCTGAGTTGCTTCTGGCATTCCGGCACCTCTTTCATCATTAGAAATCCATCCTTTTAATCCGCGTAGGCGTCGCACTTCTGATGCGTGACGAGCTTCTACAGAGTGTATTTGTAATGCTGCAGTTAACAAATCTGGTGTTGTAATTAAATTTCCGGCCTGACCTTTATAGGCTCTTACTCCGGTGTCTTCAAAGGCTTGTGCCAATGCTAAAAAGGTTGGATAATCACCAAAAGGATCAAATGCTCCGCCAACAGTGAAATCAAAAGTAGGTTTCGGAACAAAATTTGCACTCATGGTACCGCCCAAACCAGCGATTAAAAAAGATACGTGATCTGCTTCGTGTGCTGCTATTTGTTGGAAAACCTTTAAATCGCGTCCGCCATTTTCTGATGCAGGAATTACTCCTGAATCTAAGGCCATAGCATAAAATTCGTTTTCAAGATATTCTAAAGTCAATGCAAACTGCAATGCTCCAATAGGAGTTGCGGGCGTTGCAGTAATATCTTTTGCTAATGCTTTATTTGCCATTGCAGATAATCCGAAAGGAATTGATGCATATGCCAATGTTTTTCCTATGTTTCCAAACTGCGAAAAACTGTCTCTTCGAGAACCAGTACTTCTCATTAAGCTATCGTCAGTGAAGGTCTCTATAAATTTTAAAATATTCATAATTTCTAAGTTTTAGCTAGTTAAGATTAAGGTAAATATTTGGCAGTAAATTTTGTAGTAATAAATCCTCCCGCAATTGGCAGAATTTTTGAAGGATCCTGAGCAACATCTAATCCTGTTGATGTGTTAATAACATCATCACCGGCAAAATCTTTAGAATTTGGATTAATCAAACTTCTGATTGCTGAAGCGTGTCTTGCTTCAACAGAAACAATTTTCCCAGCCAATACTAAATAGTCAGGGCTTTTAATTAATTTTCCCGCTCCGTTATAAGCAGCGACTCCGGTATCTTCTAGTGCTTTTGCAGTAGCAAGAACTTCGGTACGGCTGTTAAAATTTAGAGCACCATAATTAAAAGCCAGAGAAGGAAGTAATTGTGAACTTGGATCAGGTAGCGCTCCGCTTAAAGCCGCTTTGAAAAAATCTCTGTGAATTACTTCATGATGATACAAGTCAGTAAGAACCTGACGCTCTGTATCGTTAAAAGTTGCATTGAAACTTGTAGCATTTACAACTTTAGTATAAAAATCTGCTTCAAGCTGTTCTAAGGCATAAGCATAAGTTAGTACGCCAAAATCTCCTGATCCTAAATCGAAAACACCATTTCGAATTCCAGGCAATGAAGTGTCATCCATTTCTTCATCGTTATCATTATCGCTGCATCCAGCCAAAACCAAACCTGCGGTAACTAATGTTAAGCCACTGAGCTTAAGAAAGCTCCTTCTGTTATTCAATGAAGGATCTACTTCATGAATTTTAACTTCGTTTTTCATAATTAAAGGTTTTTTAATAAGTTAATAACATGTATTAAGTTATTAACGAAATTTTAGGAAGTGCGGTTTTATAAAATCAATCTTTTTTAGTTTTATTTTGAAAAGGGCTTATAATTTGAAATAGTAATAGGTGTTTTTTGTTTTATTTTCGGTAATTCTACTATATTTGTATCAATTACATAAACATTTATTAGATGAAAGCTAAAGCAACTCTAAAACAAATTGCGAAAGAACTAGGTGTTTCTGTGTCGACTGTGTCTAAAGCATTGAATGACAGTCCGGAAATCAGTGAGCAAACGAAGGTGAAGATTAAGGAGTATGCCAAACTCAAAAATTATAAGCCGAATGTTATTGGTCTGAATTTAAAGAATCGTAAAACCAAAACTATTGGGGTAATTATACCTAATATATTAAACTCCTTTTTTGCAAAGGTTTTTAGTGGTATCGAAAAAGTAGCGGATAAAAAAGGATATAATGTAATTACATGTATTTCGAATGAATCTTTAGAAAAAGAAATTCATACACTTGAAATGCTGAGCAACGGAACAATTGACGGATTTATTCTTTCTGTCTCTGAAGAAGCTCAGAAATTACAAGATTACAGTCATTTTTCTGCTATTATTAATGACGGAACGCCAATTGTAATGTTTGACAGAATTGCAGATGAAGTAGAATGTGATAAAGTAGTGGTTGATGATTTTGATTCGGCTTTAAATTCAACACAGCATTTAATTAATTTAGGATGTAAAAATATCGCCCTGATTTCTTCTGTTGATAATTTAAGTGTTGGAAAGCTAAGAGCCGATGGATATTTAAAAGCTTTAAAAGACAACAATATTCCGGTAAACGAAAAAATTATCCTTCGTACCGATTCTGAAGATGATATGAAAGCTAAAATTGATGGATTGTTTGATCATAAAATCGATGCCATTTTTGCTTTAGATGAAAATGATTCGGTTGCTGCTTTAAGAGTAAGTTTGAAAAAAGGTTTTAGGGTTCCGGAAGATATTTCGATAATAGGTTTTGCCGATGGAATTTTAGCATCTCGCCGTTTGTCACCAAGTTTAACTACAATTAGCCAACACGGAATTGAAATTGGAGAAGTTGCTGCGAAACAATTAATCAAACGTTTAGAAGAAAAAGAAGATGAAACTTCTGATTATGAAACTATCGTTATTAAAACAAAGTTGAAAGAACGAGAGTCTACTAGAAAAGTTAAATAAACAAAAAAACATAAAAAAAGACTGTCCGAAAGGGCAGTCTTTTTTCGTTTTTGTCATTTCTGACAAGATTGTAGTTAAATCTAAAATTATTAATGCGCAGCCAGCCAGTCTTTACCCAAACCAAGTTCAACTTCTAAAGGAACAGCCATTATAAAAGCATTCTCCATTTCATGTTTAATCATAGGCTGAATTTTTTCGAGCTCATCGTTGTGAACATCGAACACAAGCTCATCATGCACCTGAAGCAGCATTTTAGATTTCCAGTTTTCTTCTGTTAGTTTTTTATGAATGTTGATCATCGCAATTTTAATTACATCGGCAGCACTTCCCTGAATTGGTGCGTTAACGGCATTTCGTTCAGCGGCACTTCTTACCACAGCATTTGCCGAGTTAATGTCTTTTAAATATCTGCGACGACCTAAAATCGTTTGTACATATCCTTTTTCGCGGGCAAATTCTATCTGCTCATTAATATAAGATCTTAATCTTGGATATGTTTTATAATACGCTTCGATCAAAGCAGCACTTTCGCTTCTTGATAACGAAGTTTGATTACTTAATCCGAAAGCAGAAACACCGTATATAATCCCGAAGTTTACTGTTTTGGCATTGCTTCTTTGTTCGCGTGAAACTTCTTCTAACGGAACATCAAAAACTTTTGCAGCGGTGGCTTTATGAATATCTTCTCCATCCTGAAAAGCTTTAATCATATTTTCTTCTCCACTTAAAGCAGCGATAATTCTTAATTCTATTTGCGAGTAATCGGCTGAAATTAAGGTGTGGTTTTCATCACGAGCTACAAACGCTTTACGAATCTGACGTCCTCTTTCGGTACGAATCGGAATGTTTTGTAAGTTCGGATTATTAGAACTCAAACGTCCCGTTGCGGCAACAGTTTGCATATAATCGGTATGAACGCGCAATGTCTTTTTATCTACTTGTTCTGGCAAAGCCAAAATATAAGTACTTTGTAATTTCACCATTTGACGCCAATCCAGAATTTCTTTTACAATCGGGTTGTCGTTGGCCAAATATGTCAAAACTTCTTCACCGGTTGCATATTGTCCTGTTTTGGTTTTCTTTTGTTTTGCGCCGCCAATTTTTAATTTGTCAAATAAAATATCACCCAATTGTTTCGGTGAGGCCAAATTGAATTTCTCGCCCGCAGTTTCGTATATTTTCTCTTCTAAAGATTTGATTTCAATCTCCATTTCTTTAGACATGATACTTAAAAACTCTGTATCTAAACGAATTCCTTCGGTTTCCATTGCAGCTAAAACACTTACTAACGGAATTTCGATTTCATTAAATAATTTTTTGGTTTCGGTTTTATCTAATTCTGTTGTAAAAATTTCTTTAAGTTGTAAAGTAACATCAGCATCTTCTGCAGCATATTCCTTAATATCTTCAAGCGGAACCTGGCGCATCGAAATTTGATTTTTTCCTTTTTTACCAATTAAGGTTTCAATTGATTTTGGCGAATATTTCAAATATGTTTCTGCCAAAATATCCATATTATGACGCATATCCGGATTAATCAAATAATGCGCAATCATGGTGTCAAAAAGTTTTCCTTTTACAGTAACGCCATAATTAGAAAGTATTTTTAAGTCGTATTTTAAATTCTGACCAATTTTTTCGATGTTTTCATTCTCGAAAAACGGTTTGAATTTATCTACTAAAACCTGAGCTTCTTCCTGACTTTCTGGAAACGGAACATAAAAAGCTTTTCCTTTTTCATAAGAAAATGACATTCCGACCAATTCTGCATGCAAAGCATCTAAACCAGTTGTTTCGGTATCAAAACAAACCGAAGTCTGCTTTTGTAAATTTTGTAAAAGCAATTTTATTCCCAAATCACCTTCAATAGCCTGATAGGAATGCGTTGTGTTTTCTAGAGTATTGTAAAAGGAAGTTCTTTCCTCAGTTTCTGCGTCTATAGTTGCACCGCCTCCAAACAGATCAAACTGATCTTCGTTTTTAGGTTGTGGTTTTTTATATAATTTGGCTTCGTCACCTTTGTTAGCTAATTCATTTCCACCGCCAATTTTAAATAAATTGTCAAATTGTTCGGCCATTCTTCTAAATTCCAATTCCTGAAAAATAGCGTCTGTTTTTTCAATATCAGGGCGAGAAAGTTCGTAGTCATTCTCATTAAAAACAACATCGCAGTCGCATATAATAGTAGCCAGTTTTTTAGATAAAATTCCTTTTTCTTTATTGGCTTCGATGTTTTCTTTCATTTTACCTTTCAGTAAATGTGTGTTTTCCAAAAGATTTTCCATCGTACCAAATTCTTTCAGGAATTTTTTAGCGGTAACTTCTCCAACTCCCGGCAGTCCCGGAATGTTATCGACAGCATCTCCCATCATTCCAAGAAAGTCAATTACCTGATCTGGTCTTTCGATTTCAAATTTTGCTAAAACTTCGGGAACTCCCCAAATTTCGATACCATTTCCCATACGGGCTGGTTTGTACATAAATATATTTTCAGAAACTAATTGTGCAAAATCTTTATCGGGAGTAACCATAAAAACTTTGTAGTTTTCTTTTTCGGCTTGTTTGGCAATAGTTCCAATTAAATCATCGGCTTCGCAACCGGCCATTTCGATAATCGGAATATGCATGGCTCTTAATAAATCCTGAATATACGGAATAGCAATTTTAATCGCCTCAGGTGTTGCATCACGATTTGCTTTGTAATCAGAATACATTTCGGTTCTAACCTGACTTCCTTCTTTATCAAAAGCTACAGCTAAATGATCCGGTTTTTCACGTTTTATAACATCTAAAAGCGAATTCATAAATCCCATGATCGCTGATGTATCCATTCCTTTTGAGTTAATTCGCGGGTTTTTTATAAAGGCATAATATCCACGAAAAATTAATGCATAGGCATCGAGAAGAAAAAGACGTTTTTGAGTTGACATAAAAAAAATATTAGTCTGTAAAAATAAACAATTGGGTTCTCAAAAATTAGACTAATAAGAATTTTTTTTCACCATATAAGTTATATAAGTTCATTTAATTTTAATAACGTAATGTTAGACGCACTGCAGTGCGTCTCTACAATAATAAGCGTCTCTACTAATATTGACTTATATAACTTATATGGTGGAAAACCACACAAACCGTTAATGTCTCGTTAAAATATTCACGGTAGCTATTTTCTTCATTTTCTCTTCATTTTACAGAGGTAAATTTGATCTGTAAAATAAAAAGTAATAATTTTTAAATAGTAGAAATCATGAGAAATTTATTGATGTTATTAGTAGCAGTTTTAGGAACAAGTGTGATGGTAAGTGCATTTCCTGCAAAAGGAAAAGAAACTCCGGTGAAAGAAATTAAAGCAACAAAACACCCAAAAACCAAAGCTGAGAAAAAAGCAAAATCTGAGAAAAAAGCAACAGCAAAATCTGAAACTGCTAAATCAGAACCTGCCAAAGCAAGTAAATAGTATTTTTTTTGTTTTGCTATCGAAGAATTGTAAGGGCAGCAAAACAGAAAGGATAATTATGGAGAGAGCTGATAGAGAAATTTATCAGCTTTTTTTTTTGATTCGTTAATTTTTTAATAATTGGCAACCGCACTTTTTATATTTGCTTAATTTTAGTTGCGCTTAGAACAGATTAATTCTAAAACCTGTAGAGAGAAAAAAATTGCCACGGAGAACGCAAGGTTTTTAAATATACTAAGTTTAGTAAAATCACAAAGTTCACAAAGCTTTAGGAACTTAGATTGTGTAAACACAACTTAAATCTTAGTGAATCTCTGTGAATCCCGATAGCTATCGGGATTGAGTCCTCTGCGGTAAAAAATAATTAGGGAGTATAAAATTATTAATGTTTCTCATAACATTTAGCGTTAATCCCTTAGAACATCGGCTTATGAATATTTTAATTGTTGAAGATAATAAAGAACTTGCTGCAGAAGTTTACGACTTTTTGTGCAACACGGGTTATATATGCAAAATTGCAAATACATGCGCTGATGCTTTAGAAGAAATCAACAGCAACGATTATGATGCGATGCTGCTCGATCTTGGTTTGCCTGACGGAGATGGTTTTGAGGTTTTAAAAACTGTTAGAAAATCAAAATCTAAAATAGCGGTAATTGTTATTACGGCACGCGGCGAACTCGATGACAGAATTAATGGACTGCATCTTGGTGCCGATGATTATTTGACAAAACCATTTGCTTTGACAGAACTTAGCGCCAGAATATTCGCTGTAATTCGTAGAATACATGGTTTTACTTTGAATGATTTACTGATTCACGGATTTTCAATGCAATTGCAGGATTATAAAGTAAGCTACGATTCAATTCCAATTAATTTGACGAAAAAAGAGTTTGATATTTTTCAGTATTTGGTTCTGAATAAAAACCGGGTAATTACAAGATTACAGCTTACAGAGCATATTTGGGGAGATATTCTCGAAGTCAATTCTGATTCTAATTTTATTGATGTTCATGTTCGAAATCTTCGAAAAAAACTCGACAAACATACTGCTATAGATTGGTTCGAAACCGTACGAAATGTGGGTTATCGTATAAACGAATAAATAAACGATGAAAATAAAACATCAACTGGCTATTTTTAATGCACTAACGCGTTTGTTGGTGATTTTGGTTTTATGGCTGATGTTGCCAATTTTAGTTCAGAATGTAGTTTACAAACACATTAATAATGGATTGCTGGAAAAGAAGAAAAAATTCATTGATCATTTAAACCAAAATGAAATTAATGATTTTATCGAAAACGAAGGTGATTCTACCGAAACGTATTCTCAATTTTCGACCTTACACAGTGAGTTTTTGGTTTTGTCGAGAACTTCGGTTAAACCAAAACAAAAGAAAACCACTTTTAGCAACGATTTCCGAATTATTGAAGGTGAAGAAAGTGAATATAGAATTCTTCGCCATCATTTTACTTATGAAAATCAGGATTATCAGCTCGAAATTGGCAGTAGTCTTAGCGAAGTAAATGATCTTACGTTTATTATCAAGCTGTTTATTATTATTGTTTTGGTGGTTATTCTTCTGGTTACTTTTTTGGCAGATACTTTTTATATTGAATACTTGCTTAAACCTTTCTATAAAATTATCGATACTAAAATAAGGCGTGTAAACGAACCCGAAGCGTTTGATTATACACCCATAAATGCGAAGTCGAGAGATTTTAGAGAACTGGATTTGGTTTTAAATCAAATGATGGACCGCATTGGAATTGTTTTCAAAAAAGAAAAACAATTTATTTCGAATGTTTCTCATGAACTGCTTACGCCAATTGCTTTGCTAAAAAACAAATTGGAGAACTTACTTCAAAATGATTCTTTGGATGATAATGCAATTGATAAAATTGCCAGTTCACTCAAAACATTGGATATGCTCAAAAAAATCATTAATAATTTATTGTTGATTTCCAGAATCGAAAACAATCAATATGAAGCCAATGAAAGTATTGACTTTAATGAAATCATAAATGGATTATACGAAGATTTGCAGGATCGAATTGAGGATAAAGGTTTGCAGTTTGAAAATGCAATTCGACACGATTTTCATTTTACTGGAAATAAAACACTAATTCATATTTTGTTGTATAATTTGGTAACCAATGCGATAAAATACAATCGCGAAAATGGAAATGTCAAAGTTAGCGACGGATTTTCAAATCAAAATTACTTCTTATCTATTTCTGATTCCGGAATTGGTATGGATGAATCTCAATTAGAACGTATATTCACTCGTTTTACCCGTATTAGTTCAGATCAGGATGGGCAGGGTTTAGGTCTTGCTATTGCAGAAAGTATTGCCGTTTTTCATCACATCGAAATTAAAGTTACTTCGACTTTAAATCATGGAACGACGTTTTTATTATTGTTTCCAAATGTTGTAAAAGCCAATTAAATGTTAATTGTTTTAGTAAGATAATTTCTTCATTTTGTCTTCATTTAGCGATTATATCTTTGGCTTATAAATAATGAAACAATAATAATCATAAAACTTTAAGTCATGAAAAAATTAGTAATGTTAGCTGTAGCAATCTTAGGAACAACAGCAATGGTAAACGCTCAAACTACTCCAGCTCAAACTACTCCAACAAAAGAAGTTAAAGCTACAAAACATTCAAAAAAGAAAGCAGAAAAAGCAGATAAAAAAGCTGAAGCTGCAAAAACAGAAGCTGCAAAGCCAGAAACTGCAAAAGCTAAAAAATAACGATTGATTTTCATTTTGGGTTCATAAATTGTTGGTTTGGTTTATGAAATTAGTTGACAATGATAATTTTTAGTCAGAGAAAGAGCTGTTAGAGAAATCTATCAGCTTTTTTGTTTCTTTTTTGAGTTAAATTTTTGATAATAAAAAGCAATAAAATTTTCATTCTTTGTTACTTTGCTTAAAACTATACCTACATGATAATTCGTTTTGTTATTCTTTGTGCTCTTTTTTTATTTATTGAGTTCTATTCTTATCAAGCCTTTCGTACCCTAATCAAATTAAGATGGGTTTTGATCAGTTATCAAGTTATAAGCTTACTTATTTTACTCTTTATAATTTATTCTTTTTCGCAAGTAGATCGTTCTGTTGGTCAAACCAGACAGTTCATGTTTACTACAGGTTTAATGTTGTTGGTTTATGTCCCAAAAATTGTTCTGACATTGGTAATGTTTGGAGAAGATATTTTTAGAGTAGGGGCAAGTATCCTGAATTATTTTATTTATAATGCTCCAAGAAAAGAAATGATGCCGGACAGACGAAAGTTTATCAGTCAGATTGCTTTAGGACTTGCTGCCGTACCATTTTTATCTTTAATTTACGGAATTTTTGAAGGAAAATATAATTTTAAGGTATTCAAACAAACGATCTTTTTTCCTGATTTGCCAGATGCTTTTGATGGTTTTAAAATCACTCAGATTTCAGATGTTCATAGCGGAAGTTTTGATAATCCTGAAAAAATAAATTATGCTATTGATTTGATTAATCAACAAGAATCGGATATAATTTTGTTTACCGGAGATATTGTAAATACACACGCTGTAGAAATGAATCCTTGGCTAACAGCTTTTAACAGAATAAAAGAGTATAAATATGGTAAGTTTTCAGTTTTAGGAAATCATGATTACGGAGAATATGTGACATGGCCTTCTGAAAAAGAAAAAGATGAAAATTTTCAGGCTATCAAAAGTCTTTACGGGCAAATAGGTTTTAAACTTTTATTAAACGAACATACTTACATTCAAAAAGGCGATGATAAAATTGCAATTATTGGTGTTGAAAACTGGGGTGTGAATTTTAAGAAAGCAGGTGATTTAAATAAAGCTTCGCAAAATGTTCATCAGGACGATTTTAAAGTTTTAATGAGTCATGATCCAAGTCATTGGGAGGCAGAGATTAAAGAACATCCTAAAAATTTCCACTTAACATTATCAGGACATACGCATGGAATGCAATTTGGAATTGAAATTCCGGGATATTTTAAATGGAGTCTGGCTCAATACATCTATAAACAATGGGCGGGCCTTTATGAAAATGTAGGAAGATATGTTTATGTAAACCGCGGTTTTGGATTTCATGCCTATCCGGGACGTGTTGGTATCATGCCGGAAATAACGGTTATTGAACTAAAAAAAGGCAACAATGTGGCTTAATTCGTTAAAAATGCTACATTTGTATTAATTATCTCTTTTTAAAAGATTAAAAGAATTAAATTTTTGGTTTTATGTCAAAATTTGGAGAACTTATAAATGCTCAAGTTCCGGTGTTAATCGATTTTTACACCGATTGGAACGAATCATCTGTATCTATGCATCCTGTTATTAAAGATGTTGCGGCTGCGCTTGGCGATAAAGCCAAAGTGATTAAAATTGATGTAGATAAGAATCAGGAGCTGGCTGAAGCATTACGTATTAAAGGACTTCCTACTTTAATGATTTATAAAGAAGGACAAATGATCTGGAGACAATCCGGAGAACTTGATGCGAATACTATTATAGGAATAGTTCAGGATCAATTTAGCGTATAAAGGAAACTACTCCTTGAAGGATATTAGTGAATAATATCAAAAGCAAATCCGTTTTCTTTTAAAAAATGCAGTGTTTTAGGTAACGCAAATTTTAAATTTTGTGAAGCTTTAATACTGTCATGAAATACAATTACACTTCCTGATTTTACATTTTTAGTAACGTTTTCAAGACATTTCTCAGGTGTAATGCTTTGATCAAAGTCGGCACTCAAAACATCCCACATTATTATTTTATAGCCCAGATTTCGCAAAATCTTAGATTGCTCTTTTTTGATTTTCCCGTAAGGAGGACGAAATATAAGTGTTTTTTCTTTTTTCTCTTCTTCTAAAACGGCAGCACAATTTTTTACATTCTCTATATAATCATTCGTTTGGCTTTTCCATCCATTAACGTGATTCATTGTGTGGTTGCCTATTGAATGCCCTTCTTTAATTAGTTTTTCAAATAAGGATAAATTGGCTTTTATGTTTTTCCCAATGCAGAAAAAAGTTGCTTTTGCATCAAATTTTTTCAATTCAGATAAAACCCAATCCGTAACTTCTGGAGTAGGCCCATCATCAAAAGTGAGGTAGATTTTCTTTTCGTTGTTCGGAATATCCCAACAATATTTAGAAAATACCCTTTTTATAAATGAATTAGTTTTTACCCAATAAAAGCTCATTTTGAAAATATTTTAGATATATGTAAAAATAAAAAATGTAGCGCTATTTTTCAATAATGCTACATTTTTTTAATTAATATGTTTTTCGTATCTTATTATTCTTTTTCTCTGCCAAAGCGTTCGAAAATATTTACATAAGTATTAAAAGTTGCTTTGTGTTTTTCATAAAAAGCTGAGTCCTTATTTTCTTTCATAACCTGTAACAAGCTTCTGTAGCGCTCAATATCTGTAATGATATCAATTGCTAAATCAGATTGGTCTCCGGCAGTTAAAGTTTTATAATAGTCTAGATTCTCTCTGTATTTTTGAACTAGTTTATCAAGTAAATCGTGTGCTTTTGCTGTTTCTCCTACTTTATAATATCCTCCGGCAAAAGGCTCTACTAATGAATAATAACCAAATTTGTCTAAAGGCATTTTTGTCATGGCTAAATTGATAATGTTTTTAGCCTTGTCAATTTTTCCTTCTTCAATAAGTTGATACATTAAACGCGACAGGTTTGTGCGGTATGTAATACTATTTCTTCTTGTTTCAGGATCGTGATAGATTTTTTCGCTTTCGCTATTGCCCCAATCCCATTTCATTACAATGTCGTACATTTTATCAGCATCAATTTGTCCCATATCCATAGGCCCACCATCTTTAGAAGGTGTATTTTTAACTGGAACTAATTTGTAGACCATTCCGTCTAGCTGTAAATAATCTTTCAGCCATAAATAATCTTCATCATCAAAAGCACCTCCACTAAAATAAATAGGACGTTTCCAGTTGTTATTTGCTAAGATATCCAACATCATTAAGCGGTTTTTGTAGATCGCGCTTCCTTTGATATCAATATCCATATAAGGAACAATAGAATCGTTGTATTTAGGGTTGACAACTTTATTTTTGATGATTAAAGCTTTGTCAACATTTACTCTGATTTTATTTGTTGGATAAAAGTGAATCGTTTGTCCGTTTTGTAAACCAACAGTCGATTTAGGATTCTTAATAAAACTAATAAAATCATTAATATTCCAACGAGTTTCTATTTTCGGTATATGAGCCACATAATCCAGTTTATCACCCACATATTCTGCATGCGTAAATGAAATAGGTAACGGATCAGATTCATACGATTTGGCCTTCATTTGATCAATATACCAATCTGTCATAAATAAACTCGTATTTACGATTTTTACGTCGGTTCTAAAATGTTCAATTTCCTGCGCATACCATAACGGGAAAGTATCATTATCACCAATGGTAAATAAAATAGCATCTTTGTCGCAAGAATCCAGGTAAGCTTTTGCCATTGCAACTGCCGTACGTTTGTTAGATCTGTCGTGATCATCCCAGTTTTGAGATGCCATTAAAATTGGTGCTGCCAATAAACTTCCGGCAATAATAATTGGGCCTGCAATTCGTGGAGCAACATATTTTTGAATGCTTTCGTATAAAGAATAAACCCCAAAACCTATCCAGATAGCAAATACATAAAAAGATCCTACAAGGGCATAATCTCTTTCACGAGGCTCAAAAGGTCTCTCGTTTAAGTATATTTTTAAAGCAATTCCGGTAAATAAGAATAATGCTAAAAGCACATAAAAACTTTTAAGATCTTTATTTGCATGATACATTAAACCAATAAGTCCAAGAATAAATGGCAGGAAGAAGTAAACATTTCTTCCTTTGTTATTTAAAACATCCGAAGGCAAATTATCCTGAGACCCAAGATGTACTGAGTCCAGAGGTTTAATTCCGCTAATCCAGTTTCCGTCAAGATTGTCGTATTTTCCCTGAACGTCACTTTGGCGTCCAACAAAATTCCACATTAAATATCTCCAGTACATATATCCAAATTGATATTCAATCATGAAACTGAAATTATCAGCAGTAGTTGGTTTTTCGATGATTAAATAATCACCGTAACTTTTAAGGAATTTTACATAACCTTCGTTGTCAATTTGTTTTTGTGCATAAGCTCTTCTAAATTCAGAAACTGTTTTCTCAACTTCATTACGTAACTGTGCAGTAGCTTTATTGTACTCTTCTTCGCTTAATTGGCTGGCGTCAATTCCGTATTTCGCCAAATCATCTTCATAAGGATAATTAGGATTTATTTTGAATTGAGGAGGATTTGTAAAATTGATATAGTTTTGAATGTGTCCGGTTTCGGTACTCCACATTCTTGGCAGAATCGTTTTTTGATTATCATCAGTATTCTGTTCTGCATTTTTATAATTATTGGTAATAATATATTTACCTGTTTTATAATCTCTTTCGTAGTTTGGTTTTTTATCTAAATAAGGCGTTTTTGCATCTAAACCGGCAAAAACTTCTGTGTATTGTGGTCCATAAAACAATGGGTTTACACCATATTGTTCACGATTATAATATGCTAAAACCTCTGTAGCATCCGATGGTTTGTTTTCGTTAATTACAGTATTGGCATTAGCACGAACCGGCAGCATCATCCAGGTAGAGAAACCTATTAAGATAAAAAGAATGCAAAGAATGATAGTGTTGTAGAAAACCAGTCCTTTTTCTTTGGTGAATTTTAATCCAAAATAAAAGAAAGCAATAAAAAGTAAACCAACAAAAATAGTTCCTGAGTTAAATGGCAATCCCATACTGTTTACCATGAATATTTCGGTTTTACCGAAAAAAGCCATTGTTAACGGAAGAAGCAATTTGAATATAAACAGCAAAATAGCAATTACAACAGCGTTTGCAATAATGAAATTTTTGATGGTAACTTTTTCGTAGTGTTTAAAATAGTAAAGAAAACCAATTGCAGGAATGGTTAATAGTGCCATAAAGTGAACTCCAAACGAAAGTCCGATAACAAGTGAAATGATTAATAACCATTTGTTTCCTTTAGGTTCGTCCATATCTTGTTCCCAACGTAATCCAAGCCAAAAAAGCAATGCGATTAATAAGGAAGCCATGGCATAAACTTCGGCTTCAACAGCGTTGAACCAAAAACTGTCAGAGAATGTATAGGCAAGGGCTCCAACAAAAGAACTTCCCAAGATAACAACTGAATTGTTTTTATCAATTTCTGCAAATCTTGCAATGATTTTTTTCAAAATCATTGATGAAGACCAAAACATAAACAAAATTGTGAATGCGCTAGAAAATACAGACATCATATTTACCATCACCGCCACATGTTCTTTATCTATAGCAAACATGGCGAAAAAGGCGCCCATCATTTGAAATAAAGGTGCTCCCGGAGGGTGGCCAACTTCCAGTTTAGCGGCTGTAGCAATATATTCGCCACAATCCCAAAAACTCATGGTAGGTTCAACAGTTAGTGTATAGGTAATTAAAGCGATTGCAAATGCAAACCAACCAATAATTGTATTCCATTTATTGAAATTGAATTGTGCCATATTTAGGTGTTAAAATTTTGTATGTTTTCTATCCTACAAAGAAAATGTTTTTTTGTGTAAAGAAACGACCATTAACAAAAAATTCTACAAAACTATTTGCTCGAAGTAACGTATTGTTTGTGAAATACTTGTGGTGGTATTAAAGATTTTGGAGGAATAAAAAGGAAAAAAAATTGATTTTTTTCGTCAAAAAGTTTGCGCAAACTAAAAAAAGCTTTAAATTTGCACTCGCTTAACAGCACTGCTGGTCTATGGTGTAATGGTAACACAACTGTTTTTGGTGCAGTCTTTCAAGGTTCGAGTCCTTGTAGACCAACATAAAGCCTCTCAATCGAGAGGCTTTTTTTATGTTATAAACTTAAGGATTTTGTTGAGATAAGTAATTTTCAATTTTTACTGGAGAGAGAAATTTTTTATAGAAAAAAAATAATTTTCTCTTTTTATTTAATCTTTCGTTAGTGTTTGGATTTTTATAAAAAAAAAATGTTTACGGTTATTTTATAAAAAGTTTGTGTAAACTAAAAATTAAATTAAATTTGCATTCGCTTAATCGCACTGCTGGTCTATGGTGTAATGGTAACACAACTGTTTTTGGTGCAGTCTTTCAAGGTTCGAGTCCTTGTAGACCAACATAAAAGCCTCTCAATCGAGAGGCTTTTTTTATGCAATGTCTCGTCCTGAAAAAAGTTGACCATAAATTTATAAGCTATGGATAACAAAAGAGAATTGAAGAAAAAGATTGCCCCCAAGCGAGTTTACAGTGAGAATTTCAAACGGCTTGTAGTTGAAGAATATGAGCGGGGTTTTCTAAACAATGTCTCGTACTGAAGCAAGTGTACTACTTGAGAGTATTATTTAATCTCTTGATATCTGAATATTTAAATAAAAATTGAAAATGAGAAGCTCAGGTTTCTCGTTTTCTTGTATTGTATACGAGCTTTGCTGAAAAATATAAATAGTTGTTGAATATTTATTTTGAAAACAAGGAAGAAGGAACTACTCCAAATTTCTTTTTAAACGAAAAAGAAAAATGGGATAAATCTTCAAAGCCTACTCCGATATAAACTTCTGATGGAGGATTTCCTTGCTTGATTAAATAATAAGCTTCCTGAAGTCTTTTGTTTAGCAACCATTTTCCAGGCGTTTGCTGGAATACTTTTTCAAAATCTCTTTTAAAAGTAGCAAGACTTCTGCCGGTTAAATAAGCAAAACGATTTAAGTGTACGTTAAAATGAAAGTTTTTATTCATAAAAGCTTCTAAATCTATTTTTCCGGGTTCGGTAAAATCAAACAGAATATCTTTTAATTCAGGATTCACTTTGATTAAAAGATGAATCGCTTCTTTTATTTTTAGTTTAAATAAAGCTTCGTTGTTTTCCTGTTCTACTTCAAGATAAGAAATTAGTGATTCTATGAATGATTTGTACAGCGGATCAGGATCTAGCGGAATGATAGATTCTGAATGTACTTTTTTTTGAATCTTGATGTCGTATTCGCTGCTTACTTCTCGTAAAATTTCCTGATCTAAAAAAAGTGATATCGATTTGAATTCGCCTCCCTCGGGCGGAATTTTAATAAATTTAGCTAAATGATTTCTTTTGCTAAGGCGAAAATCACCAGGTTTAGAATGATAGGTGTTTTTGCTGTCAGAAGCAATCATTTCTCCGGAAACCTGATAACTAAAAACATGTTCGGGAATAAAATGTTCACCTTCGCGACTGCGTGCAAAATAACAGGAATATAGTATTTTGGGTTTTGTATTAGTAATTGCTGCCATAATGTAAAGTTAGTAAAAGATCTGAAAATCTATTTATGAAGATTTTCAGATCCTTGTATTTAGGTATTTATCGAATTAAGGCTTTTGGTTCAAGATAAGCTTCAAGCCCAATTGTGCCAAATTCCCTGCCTATTCCTGATTGTTTAAATCCGCCAAAAGGAGCCATTGGATCATGTTTAATTCCGTTTATTTGCACACGTCCTGCATTAATTTGTGAAGCTACGTTATGTGCTCTTTTTTCGTCAGAAGAGCTTACATAAGCTTGAAGTCCGTAAGTGGTGTCGTTTGCAATTTTAATGGCTTCTTCTTCTGTTTGGTAAGTAATGATTGATAAAACTGGACCAAATATTTCTTCTTGTGCAATACGCATGTTATTTTTCACATTTACAAATACAGTTGGTTTAACAAAATTACCGTTTTCTAATCCGTTAGGTTTTCCTAAACCGCCAATTAAAATTTCGGCACCTTCATTAATTCCTATTTGAATATAATTTTGAACTCTTTCATATTGTTTTATGCTAACCATTGGGCCTACTGTAGTAGTTGTGTTTTTTGGATCGCCAACAACGATGTTTTGAGTGCTGTTATTAATCAACGATTTAACTTCTTCCAGTTTATCTTCGGGTACCAATAATCTTGTGCCTGCAATACATGCTTGTCCGCTATTCATATACGCGGCAGCTATTGCGCGCGGAATTGCTTCTGAAAAATTAGCGTCATCCAGAATAATATTAGGTGATTTTCCTCCAAGTTCTAGTGTAACGCGTTTCATGGTGTTAACAGCTTCTTTTACAATAATTTTTCCAACAGCTGTAGAGCCTGTAAACGAAATTTTAGCAACATCAGGATTGCGGCTTATTTCGGCACCGACAATTTCGCCTAAACCATTAACGATATTAAAAACGCCTTTTGGCAAGCCAGCTTCATGAAGGCATTCTGTAATTAATTGTGTTTGTTGAGCACTCATTTCGCTTGGTTTTATTACTGCCGTACATCCTGCGGCAATTGCTGTTGAGAGTTTGCCACAGATAAAACCATTGCTTGAATTCCATGGAATAATAATTCCAACCACACCAATTGGTGTCATCTGAACTTCAGATTCACCCATAATTTTGTTGAAACTATAAGTGTTTAATAGTTGAATTGCCGACTCAAAACTTTTTAGCATATAATCAAAGCTGATTGTTGCAAATTGAGATGTTCCCCCATATTCTTCAATCATTGTGCTAATGAATTCTTCTTTTCTTTTTTTAATAGAAGTTTGGATATTCTGTAAATAGTGAATTCTTTCGGTAATTGTTGTTTTAGAAAAAGTTTTAAAAGCTGTTTTAGCGGCGTCTATCGCTTTTTTTGTGTCTTCTTGGTTTCCTAAAAGAACTTTTCCTAATTTTTCATTAGTTGTGGGGCTAATAAGATCGAAATATTCTGTTCCTTTTGGTGTAATAAATTCTCCGTTAATGTAAATTTTGTCTATTGTTTTCATGGTATATTTTTTATGAATTTTATTAGACAAAGATCTGGATTAAGAATACTGCTTGCTTTGTTGTAAGGCTCAAATAGACTTTGTTATAAAGCTCATAAAAAAAAGTTTTTATGAAGAATAATTATAGCGGAATATAAATTTAGATGTTAAAATTTCAAATAAGTAAGTTTTTTATTTGACTTATATGTCTGTTTATTAGTATTTTAAGTATATTTGATATGACGAAAAAATACTGCAGTGCGTTTTTGTTTTAACTAAAAATTTAAAATTATGGATAATTTAAAAAAATTTGAGTTTGAGAAGTTAGATTCTTCTGAAATGAAAGAAGTGCAAGGAGGAAATTTGTTTGATGAGCTTGTAAAGGTGATAAAATCTTTAGAGCCAATTATTAATCCAATAGTTGGAATAGTAACATAAGAGTGTTAAACGTAGTTATTATAAAAAAAAGCTTCTCAATTGAGAAGCTTTTGTGTTTGTTGTGTTTTGTTATTTAAATTTTAAATGTTATTACGGGTTTAACAGCGTGATTTACTAAACCTTCGCTAATGCTTCCATTGAAAAAATGTGCAAAACCGGTTCTTCCATGTGTGCACATCCCAATAATGTCTGCATTTATGCTATTAGAGAAATTAATAATTCCTTTTTCTATATTCGTGTCGTTGTAAATGTGTGTTGAGTAATTCGTAAGGTTGAATTCTGAAGTGAATTCCTTTATTGCTTGTTCTACAACATGAGTTGGTTTAAAACTGTTTGGTGTGCAAATAGTTACCAGGTGTATTTTTGAATCGAAAAATTTAGTAATGCTCAACAGTTTTTCAAATGGCTTTTTAGTTTCTTCTGTAAAATCTGATGCGAAAACAATATTTGAAGCATTAAAGTTTTTTATGTCTTTTTTGATAACCAAAACCGGGATTTCAGAATTACGAACCACTTTTTCAGTATTAGAGCCAATTAGTAATTCCTCAATTCCAGAAGAGCCGTGTGATCCCATAATGATTAAGTCAACATCGTAATCTTTGCTTATTTGAGTGATGCCGTGAATTGGTTTGTCCATTTTTACAATTTCGGTAATAGGAATTCCGTCCAGATATGGCCTTGATGAAATTTCGTCAAGTGTTTCGTTTGCTTTTTTCATAAAAAGCATGGTTTCCGGAATACTCACACCGCCCAAAATTGCATCATTCATTTGATGGGGTAACTCAAGCATGTGTAAAATGATAATTTCAGAATCGTTTTTTTTGGCAATCTGTGCGGCGACTTTTAAAGCGTCTTCAGCATGTTCTGAAAAATCTGTAGGTACTAGAATTCGTTTCATAACTTTTAAGGTTAAATAAGGTGAAATTCTTTAATTTTTAATGCTTCCATAAAGATAAGAAATATTTTAGAGCAATGTATTTATTTTGATTTATAAAAAAAACACTATATTTGCACCGTTATTTATTAAAATCTAAATAATGAGGGGACTAAGTGTCCCCTCTTTTTATAAAATTATGACATTTAAAGAAAAAGTAAACGAACTAATCACAGAGGTTCTTCTGGAAAAGCCGTCAATCTTTTTGATTGATCTTGCTATTTCGGATTCTTTCAAAATTAGTGTAGGTTTAGATGGGGATAATGGAGTGGCGTTGCAGGATTGTATCGATATTAGTCGCGCAATCGAGAATAATCTGGATCGTGAAGAGCAGGATTTTTCGCTTGAAGTAGCATCTGTTGGAGTAGGATCGCCTTTGAAAATGACAAGACAATACAAGAAAAATGTAGGTAGAACGTTGATTGTTACTACAAAAACTGAAAAAATTGAAGCAGAATTAGTAGAAGCTAACGATGTTTTTATAATTTTGTCTTGGAAAGCAAGAGAACCGAAAAAAGTAGGAAAAGGAAAAGAAACAGTTCAAAAAGAGCAACAAATACCTTATACAGAAATTAAAGAGGCAATTGTTACAGTAACATTTTAATTAAAGAATTCGCATGGAAAATTTAGCATTAATCGATTCATTCTCAGAGTTTAAAGATAATAAACTTATTGATCGTGTAACGCTTATGGCAATTTTAGAGGACGTGTTTAGAAATGCATTGAAGAAAAAATACGGTTCTGATGACAACTTCGACATTATTATAAATCCTGATAAAGGAGATATGGAGATATGGAGAAGAAGAGTAATCGTTGCTGACGAAGATCTTGATTTTGAGAACGAAGAAATTACCTTGACTGAAGCAAGAATGATTGAAGCGGATTTTGAAATTGGTGAAGAAGTTTCTGAAGAAGTTAAATTGATAGATTTAGGAAGAAGAGCTATTTTGGCATTGCGTCAAAACTTAATATCTAAAATTCACGAACACGATAATACCAATCTTTACAAGCAATTTAAAGATATTATCGGTGATATTTATACTGCTGAAGTACACCACGTGCGCCCTAGAGTAGTTATCTTAGTAGATGATGAAGGAAACGAAATTGTGCTTCCGAAAGAAAAACAAATTCCATCTGACTTTTTCCGTAAAGGAGATAACGTTCGTGGAATCATTGAAAGCGTTGAATTAAAAGGAAATAAACCTCAAATTATCATGTCAAGAACTTCTGAAAAGTTCTTGGAAAAATTATTTGAACAAGAGATTCCGGAAGTATTCGACGGTTTGATTACAGTTAAAAATGTAGTGCGTATTCCTGGTGAAAAAGCAAAAGTAGCGGTAGATTCTTATGACGATAGAATTGACCCTGTTGGAGCTTGCGTAGGTATGAAAGGATCTCGTATTCACGGAATTGTTCGTGAATTAGGAAACGAAAATATCGACGTAATCAACTATACAAGCAATATTCAATTGTTTATTACGAGAGCATTAAGCCCTGCAAAAGTTTCTTCAATCAAAATTGATGAAGAAAACAAAAGAGCTGAAGTTTTCTTAAAATTAGAAGAAGTTTCTAAAGCAATTGGTAGAGGAGGTCACAATATTAAATTAGCAGGTCAGCTAACAGGTTACGAGTTAGATGTTATTCGTGAAGGAGATGTTGCAGGTGCAACGGCCGATGAAGACGATGTTGAATTAACAGAGTTTTCAGACGAAATCGAAGGCTGGGTAATTGAAGAATTTGCTAAAATAGGTTTAGATACTGCAAAAAGTATCTTAAAGCAAGAAGTAGAAGATTTAGTAAGAAGAACGGATTTAGAAGAGGAAACTATTCTTGACGTTATGAAAATACTAAAAGAAGAGTTTGATAGTTAGTTATCTGCTCTAACAACACAACGAAAAAGGTAATAATAAAAAGGTTATATGTCTGAAGAGAGAGTAATAAGAATAAACAAGGTTTTAAGGGAATTAAATATTTCGTTAGAAAGAGCTGTTGATTATCTAAAAGATAAGGGAATTGCTATTGATGCAAATCCAAATGCGAAAATTTCTGATAGCGAATTTAATATCCTACAAAGCCAATTTGCGGGCGATAAGGGGAATAAGGAAGCTTCTAAAGAGGTAGGAGAAGAAAAAAGAAAAGAAAAAGAAGCATTACGTGTTGAACGTGAGAAAGAAATTGAAGACAAACGCAGACAGGACGAAGAGCGCCAAAAACAACAAGAGATTATCAAAGCGAGAGCTGTTGTAACAGGGCCTGTTCAAGTTGGTAAAATAGATTTAAATCCAAAGAAACCTGCAGTTGTTTCTACACCACCTGTTGAGGAACCGGCTAAAGTCGAAGAACCAAAGGCAGTTGTTACTCCAACTCAACCAGAAAAACCTGTTCAAAAAGAAATTGTGCAGCCTGAGCCACCTGTTGTAGCTCCTGTAGTTTCTGAAGAGAAAAAGGTTGAAAAACCTATTATTACAGAGAAAAAAGAAGTAAAAGCTGAAACTCCTAAAGTAGCATCAGAACCTGTTGTTTCAACAGATCCTGCAACAGCTGAGGAGACAATCACTACTCAATATCAAAAATTATCAGGAACTACCCTTACTGGGCAAACAATTGATTTATCTCAATTTAACAAGCCTAAGAAAAAGAAAGAAGATCCTAAGATAACACCAAATAAACCGGGTGCTCCGGGAGCAGGAAATAACGCTAACAAAAATAAGCGTAAAAGAATTGCTCCTAAGCCTGGAACTCCGGGTGCGCCAAAACCAGCAACTGGTAATGCGCCGGGAACACCAAATCCTAACAAAATTACACCAAACACTGGTGGTGGAGGCTTTAATGCAAACAGAAGTGCAAGACCTGGTTTTGTAAAAGGAAACCGTCCGGCTATTGTTGCTAAAGTTGAGCCAACTGAAGAGGAAGTAAAAAACCAAATTAGAGAAACTCTTGAAAAACTTCAGGGTAAAGGTGGAAAATCAAAAGCAGCTAAATATAGAAGAGATAAAAGAGAAACGCACCGTCAGAAATCTGATGATGAGCAAAGAGCACTTGATGAAGGAAGTAAAACTATTAAAGTTACTGAATTTGTTACTGTAGGTGAAATTGCAATCATGATGGATGTGCCGATTACCAAAGTAATTGGAACTTGTATGTCTCTTGGTATCATGGTAACCATGAACCAACGTTTAGATGCTGAAACATTAACAATCGTAGCTGATGAATTTGGTTATGAAGTTGAATTCATTACTGTTGATATCGAAGAAGCTATTGAGGTAGTTGCAGATAAAGAAGAAGATTTAGTTGTTAGAGCGCCAATCGTTACTGTAATGGGTCACGTCGATCACGGTAAAACATCTTTACTGGATTATATTCGTAAAGAAAATGTTATTGCAGGTGAGTCTGGAGGAATTACACAGCATATTGGAGCTTACGGAGTAACTCTTGATAACGGTCAAAAAATCGCATTCTTAGATACACCAGGTCACGAGGCGTTTACCGCTATGCGTGCACGTGGAGCTCAGGTTACCGATATTGCTATTATCGTTGTAGCTGCGGATGATGATATTATGCCACAAACAAAAGAAGCAATCTCTCATGCACAAGCAGCGGGAGTTCCAATTATATTTGCAATCAATAAAATTGATAAACCAAATGCTAATGTTGAGAAAATCAAAGAGCGTTTGGCTGGTATGAATTTACTTGTTGAAGATTGGGGTGGAAAAATTCAGTCACATGATATTTCTGCAAAAGTCGGAACAGGGGTAAAAGAATTGTTAGAGAAGGTTTTATTAGAAGCTGAAATACTAGATTTAAAATCTAATCCAAACAAAGCGGCACAAGGAACAGTTGTTGAAGCTTTCTTGGATAAAGGAAAAGGATATGTATCAACAATTTTGGTTCAACACGGAACATTAAAAGTTGGAGATTATATGTTGGCGGGTAAACATCATGGTAAAATTAAAGCCATGCATGATGAAAGAGGGCATATCGTTATAGAAGCAGGTCCTTCGACTCCGGTATCTGTTTTAGGTCTTGATGGTGCAGCAACTGCAGGTGATAAGTTTAACGTTTTTGAAGACGAAAAAGAAGCAAAACAAATTGCATCAAAACGTTCTCAATTAATGCGTGAACAATCTGTACGTACACAACGACATATAACACTTGATGAAATTGGTCGTCGTATCGCTCTTGGTCAGTTTAAAGAATTAAACGTAATCCTTAAAGGAGACGTTGATGGATCTGTTGAAGCATTGTCAGATTCGTTCTCTAAACTTTCTACAGAAGAAATTCAAATTAATATTATCCATAAAGGAGTGGGAGCAATTACTGAAACTGATGTTATGTTGGCTTCTGCATCTGATGCGATTATTATTGGATTTAATGTTCGTCCTGCTGGAAATGCACGACAACTTGCAGATAAAGAAGAAATCGACATCCGTTACTATTCTATTATCTATGCAGCTATCGATGACTTGAAAGATGCGATGGAAGGAATGTTGGCTCCTGAAATGAAAGAAGAAATTTTAGGAACCGCTGAAATTCGTGAGATTTTCAAAATTTCTAAAGTTGGATCGATTGCAGGTTGTATGGTGATGGATGGTAAAATTATGAGAACTTCTAAAATCAGAGTTATCAGAGATGGAGTAGTAGTGCATACAGGAGAGCTTGTGGCCTTGAAACGTTTCAAAGATGATGTTAAAGAAGTTTCTAAAGGTTACGATTGTGGTATCCAGATTAAAGGTTACAATGATATTGAAGAAAGAGATGTTATTGAAGCGTACCATGAAGTTGCTATCAAGAAAAAATTGAAATAAAATTGAAATAAATTTTTCAAATATAAAAATCCCGAATTATCGGGATTTTTTTTGTTTTGTACTTTTTGAAATTTAATTTCTATGTTTCAGAGTTATCTTTTATTCACTCTTTTATAATGGTGATGCAATTTTTAAATAAAGATGGAAATCTAAATAAGCTTTCAATTAAACAGCAGTAATTAATTGTTTCAAATTATAATATGAAACAAAAATATAAGATATTACGTATATTTTTTAATGAATTATTGATTTCTTTGTGATAGCATTTTTTGTTTTCTGATTGAAGAAATTTTGTTTTATTAATGAAAGTCTTAAATGAAGATTAGAATAATTCATATAATAAATAGGCTTATAAATAAAGGTTTCAAATCTAATGCTATGCATGCGTTTAAAAACGTTGAGCAGTTAAAGGAAATTATGCCTGATTTGTTGCACGGATGTTTATCAGAAGACGAAATACCAAACAGTTTAGTATTGTTGTCACCGCCTCCGGAAGTCAATTCTGAAGCCTTCATACTTGACCTGGAGCATGCTAAAAAAGCAGTAGAATCTAAAGATATAATTCGGTTTATGCAGGCAGCTAATGATGCAAATTTGTCATTTCCGGCTGCAGTTAAATCCTTTGAATCTTTAGGTATTGAAATTAGTGAGGCAAACACCTAAGCTTTATTTGCTTATGCGCAGAGTAATGACAGACGCAGGTTTATCTACATATGCAGCTAAAAATCATTACAATCGAGAACATCCTTTTGTTGTTAATAATTCTAAAACCTGTACTCCGGAGCAAGAGGAAGTATTGCGTAAAATAGGTTCTTTTCCCTTTGGATGCAGCTGTTGGCTGGACTTGGACATTGGTTTTTAGTGAAATTTTTCCCTATAGAGAAAAATGATTTTAAAACGTGGGTACGAGTTTGGTGAAAGTCGTGTCATTTGTAATGCACATTGGTATAGTGATGTGGAATGGTTAGAGTTATGGGGATGAAACCGTAAAACGTCTACGTAATAATCAGGCTTTCCAAAGAGATTTAGAAGCAGTATTAGAAATAATGGAGCAAAGTAAAAAAAGCAAAAATGATTAATCAGATTTAATATAATAGATTAGGTGATTAAGTTCTGAAATTAAAAATAATTTTATTTTTTGCAATCTTAAAAATGTATTTTTTTTGCAATTTGGTCATAAAAAAAGCAACTTAATTAAGTTGCTTTTTTTATCATTACTTGGTTGGTTTTATTAGAAAAACACTTTTGTATTTTTTCTTAATCTCGACTAAATTTCGTTCAGCTTCTATTCTTGTTTTAAAATTTCCAACTAAAACTTTGTAGTTGGGAGTATTAAAAATTATAGTACCATCAATATCACTATATTCTCTTTTGAAATCACTCAAGGTCTTTTTTGCCTCTTCGCTTTTTCCGCTGAATATTTGAATTTTATAAGTTTCGTTTGTGGTTAACGACGTGTTAATTTTACGCTTGTCATTTAATAATTGCTCAAATTTAGGGTCTTGATTTAGTGTTAAATTTTGGTCTTGTGCATTAATGTTATATGCTAAAGTTGTCATTATTAATGTTAAGAAAACTTTTTTTGAAGGAGTTAAAATTCTCATAATGTGATGGTTTTTATGCAAAAATAGGATTTAAAGTTTGTATTAAAAATTTTGATATTATTTAGAATTGATATAAATTGATATTTAAGAGTATTTTAAGGTTTTGAGAATAGTTCATAAGTCGTATTTTTGTGCAAGTTTTAAAAGAGGGTATAGATTTTTGCTTAATTAATACAGAAAAAATCATACCAAAAATTAGTAGATAATTATTATACTATATGAAAAAGGTGGGTAACCATAATTCGATCTCAAGAAAATTGCTGCTTAGCTTATCGCTAACACTTATTTTCTCCCTAACTTCATTTGCTCAAGATGCTGCTGCTCCGGCGGCGCCTGAAGCTGCTGCTCCGGCTGCAACTGCAGGTGGTGATCCAGTAAAAGGGAAAGAACTTTTTAATGCAAATTGCGCTGCATGTCACAAACTAGATGCTAAATCGACAGGTCCTGCTCTACGAGGAGTTGCTGCTAAGCATGAAATGGCTTGGATCTACAAGTGGGTTCATAACAGTTCTGACATGATTAAGTCAGGTGATCCTGTTGCAGTAAAACTTTTTGAAGAAAACAACAAGTCTGTAATGACTTCTTTTCCTCAATTATCTGAAGGTGATATTGATAATATTATCGCTTATACTTCTGAAGAAAAAGCTGCGCCAGCTGCTGGTGCTCCTGGAACTGCTGCATTGCCAACAGGTGGTGTGCAGGAAGGAAGTGGAATTTCTAATAATATTATTTTAGGTGCTCTTGCTTTAGTAATGGCTATTTTGGTTGTCATGTTGTTCATGGTAAACAAAGTGTTAACTAAAGTTGCTAGTAACAATGGTATTGTAGTGGCTCCTAGAGAGGCTAGAACTCCAATCTGGAAAGCATTTGCTAAAAATCAATTTTTAGTATTGGTTACTTCTATATTTTTACTTTTGGCAAGTGGTTATTTTGTGTATGGATTTTTGATGCAGGTTGGTGTAGATCAAAACTATGAGCCAATTCAGCCAATTCACTATTCGCATAAAATTCATGCTGGAGATAACGAGATCAATTGTAAATATTGTCACTCTGCTGCACGTGTAAGTAAAAATGCAGGTATTCCTTCCTTAAATGTTTGTATGAACTGTCATAAAAACATTTCTGAAGTTGCTGAAACTACAGCTACTGCAGATCACAGTAAGGCATTTTACGATGGTGAAATTCAAAAGCTGTATGATGCTGTTGGTTGGGATAAAACTAAACAAGTATATACTGGAAAAACTAAGCCTGTAAAATGGGTTCGTATTCATAATTTACCTGATTTTGTATATTTCAATCACTCACAACACGTTTCTGTTGCAGGAGTTGAATGTCAGACTTGTCACGGTCCGGTACAAGAATTTGAAATCATGAAACAATATTCTAAATTAACAATGGGATGGTGCGTTGATTGCCATAGAAAAACTGATGTTAAGATGGAAGGAAACGCATACTATGATAAAATTCATGCTGAACTTTCTAAAAAATACGGTGTAGAAAAATTGACTGCAGCGCAAATGGGAGGTTTAGAATGCGGTAAATGCCACTATTAATCGAATTATTAAGATTTTAATATTTATATACAATGTCATCAAACAAAAAATACTGGAAAAGTGTTGAAGAACTAGAAAATAGTTCTATTGTTGAGGCGCTTAGAAATAACGAATTTGTTGAAGAAATTCCTACGGATGAATTCTTAGGAAATGCAGATGCTTTAGCTTCATCTGGAACTTCACGTCGTGACTTTTTAAAGTACGTAGGGTTTAGTACAGCAGCTGTTACACTTGCTGCCTGCGAAGGTCCTGTTCACAAGTCTATCCCTTATGTGTTACAACCGGAACAAATCATTCCTGGTGTTGCAGATTATTATGCAACTACTGTTTTTGATGGTTTTGATTTTGCTAACTTATTAGTAAAAACTCGTGAGGGTCGTCCAATTAAAATTGAAAACAATACTATTTCTGGAGCTAAATTTTCAGCCAATGCGAGAATTCATGCATCTATCTTAGCTTTATATGATAGTATGCGTTTGAAAGAACCTAAATTGGAAGGTAAAAATAGTAGCTGGTCTGCTGTTGACTTGAAAATTAAATCAAGTCTTGCTGATGCAAAAGCAAAAGGAGGACAAGTAGTGTTGTTGACTAATACTTTGGCGAGTCCATCTACTGAAAAATTAATAGCTGAGTTCATCGCTAAGAATCCTAATGCAAAACACGTTGTTTATGATGCGGTTTCTTCATCAGACGCATTAGATGCATTTGAGACTGTATATGGTGAAAGAGCTTTAGTTGATTATGATTTTTCAAAAGCTTCATTAATCGTTTCTGTTGGTGCTGATTTCTTAGGAGACTGGCAAGGTGGAGGATACGATGCTGGATATGCTCAGGGACGTATTCCTCAAAATGGAAAAATGTCTCGTCATTTTCAGTTTGAATCAAATATGACATTATCTGGAGCTGCTGCTGATAAGCGTGTCCCAATGACAACTGCTGATCAAAAACAAGCTTTAGTTCAAATATACAATATCGTTGCAGGTGCTTCTGTTCCGGTTACTTTAGAAGCTAAGTACAAAACAGAAGTAGTTAAAGCTGCCCAACAGTTAAGAGCCGCTGGTTCTAAAGGAGTTTTAGTATCTGGAATTGAAGATAAAAATGCTCAATTATTAGTTTTGGCTATCAATCAGGTATTGGCTAGTGAAGCTTATAATACAGCTGGTACAAGACAAATTAGAAAAGGTTCTAATGCAGTTGTATCTCAATTAATAAAAGATATGAATGCTGGAAGTGTTCATACTTTAATCATGAGTGGAATTAATCCTGTTTACACATTAGCTGATTCAGCTTCTTTTGTATCTGGATTGAAAAAAGTAAAAACTTCAGTTGCTTTCTCTTTAAAAGAGGATGAAACTGCTTCGATTACTACAATTGCTGCTCCTGCACCTCATTACTTAGAATCTTGGGGAGATGTTGAAATTACAAAAGGTACTTATAGTTTAACTCAACCAACTATTCGTCCTATATTTAATACAAAACAATTTCAAGATGTTTTATTGTCATTAAACGGAGTTTCTGGAAATTTCTATGATTACCTTAAAGTTAATTCAGCTGGTATTATTGTAGGTTCTTCTTGGAATAAAGTATTGCATGATGGTATTTTTGTAATTGGCTCTGGTGTATTAGCTGCTGGTTCTTTTGATTATTCTACTGCTGCAAATGCAGTTTCAAAATCAAAATCAACTGGTGACTTTGAATTAGTATTGTATACCAAAACAGGTATGGGAGACGGACAACATGCTAACAACCCATGGTTGCAAGAGTTTCCAGATCCAATCACAAGAGTTTCTTGGGATAACTATGTTACTGTTTCAAATGCAGATGCTAAAAAATTAGGCTTAACGAATGAAATTGTTGCTAACGGAGGTTTAAACGGAAGTTATGCTACAATTACTACTGCTGATGGTTCTAAATTAGAAAATGTACCGGTAATTGTTCAGCCAGGACAAGCTATTGGAACAGTTGGTTTAGCTGTTGGTTATGGTCGTAAAGCGGCTTTGAAAGAAGAAATGCAAGTAGGTTTAAATGCTTACGCTTTATATAAAAACTTTAATAGTGTTCAGTCTGTTTCTATTGCGAAAGCAAATGGAGAGCATGAGTTTGCTTGTGTTCAGGGACAAAAAACATTAATGGGTAGAGGAGATATCATTAAAGAAACTACTTTAGAGATCTTCAATACTAAAGATGCTAAACACTGGAATGAGCAACCAATGGTATCATTAGATCACCAGGAGGTTGAAGCTACAACAGTCGATTTATGGGAATCATTTGATCGTTCTACAGGACATCACTTTAATCTTTCAATTGACTTAAATGCTTGTACAGGATGTGGAGCATGTGTTATTGCTTGTCATGCTGAAAACAACGTTCCTGTTGTTGGTAAAGCAGAAGTTAGAAGAAGCCGTGATATGCACTGGTTGCGTATTGACAGATATTATTCTTCTGAAAGTACTTTTGAAGGTGATAACGAAAGAAAAGAAAATATCGCTGGTTTATCTAGTTCATTATCTACATTTAATGAAATGGAAAAACCTGGAGATAATCCACAAGTTGCTTTCCAACCAGTAATGTGTCAACACTGTAACCACGCACCGTGTGAAACAGTTTGTCCGGTTGCTGCTACATCTCACGGTCGTCAAGGTCAAAACCATATGGCATACAACAGATGTGTTGGTACTCGTTATTGTGCAAACAACTGTCCTTATAAAGTACGTCGTTTCAACTGGTTCTTGTACAACAAAAACAGTGAATTCGATTACCACATGAATGATGATTTAGGTCGTATGGTATTAAACCCAGACGTAAACGTTCGTTCTCGTGGAGTTATGGAAAAATGTTCATTCTGTATCCAAAGTACACAAGCTGTTATTCTTGAGGCAAAACGTCAAGGTAGAGTTGTGGCAAAAGATGAATTCAACAATGCTTGTGCATGTTCTGCAGCTTGTTCATCTGGAGCAATGGTGTTTGGAGATGTAAATGATAAAGATAGCGCTGTGGCTAAATTAGCAGAAAGCGAAAGAATGTATCATTTATTAGAGCATGTTGGTACAAAACCAAATGTTTTCTATCACGTAAAAGTTAGAAATACTTAGTAAAATTATTAATAAGAAACAATATAAAGGATTATGTCGTCTCACTACGAAGCACCCATTAGAAAACCTTTAGTTATAGGTGATAAATCTTATCACGATGTAACTGTAGATGTAGCTGCACCTGTTGAAGGGCCTGCAAACAAACAATGGTGGATTGTATTTTCAATCGCATTAATAGCCTTCCTTTGGGGGTTAGGTTGTATAATTTACACCGTATCTACCGGTATCGGAACATGGGGATTAAATAAAACAGTTGGTTGGGCTTGGGATATCACGAACTTCGTTTGGTGGGTAGGTATTGGTCACGCTGGAACATTAATTTCTGCGGTATTATTACTTTTCCGTCAACGTTGGAGAATGGCTATTAACCGTTCTGCAGAAGCAATGACTATCTTCTCTGTAGTTCAGGCAGGTTTATTTCCAATTATTCACATGGGGCGTCCATGGTTGGCATACTGGGTTTTACCTATTCCAAATCAATTTGGATCTTTATGGGTAAACTTTAACTCGCCATTACTTTGGGACGTATTTGCAATTTCTACGTATCTTTCGGTATCATTAGTTTTTTGGTGGACTGGTTTATTACCTGACTTTGCAATGCTGCGTGACAGAGCAATAACACCTTTCAATAAAAGAGTATATTCTATCCTAAGTTTTGGGTGGAGTGGTAGAGCGAAAGACTGGCAGCGTTTTGAAGAAGTATCTTTAGTATTAGCAGGTTTGGCTACTCCTCTTGTACTTTCTGTACACACGATTGTATCGATGGACTTTGCTACTTCTGTAATTCCAGGATGGCATACAACAATTTTCCCTCCGTACTTCGTTGCTGGAGCGGTATTCTCAGGATTTGCAATGGTAAATACCTTGTTGATCGTTATGAGAAAAGTTTCTAATCTTGAAGCATATATTACATTACAACATATCGAATTGATGAATATCATTATCATGATTACAGGTTCTATTGTTGGTGTTGCATATATCACTGAGTTATTCGTAGCTTGGTACTCAGGTGTAGAGTATGAGCAATATGCTTTCTTAAACAGAGCTACCGGACCTTACTGGTGGGCATATTGGTCGATGATGACTTGTAACGTTTTCTCTCCACAATTTATGTGGTTCAAAAAACTAAGAACAAGTATCATGTTCTCATTTATTATTTCGATTGTAGTAAACATCGGAATGTGGTTTGAAAGATTCGTAATTATTGTTACTTCTTTACATAGAGATTACCTTCCATCTTCTTGGACAATGTTCTCACCAACATTTGTTGATATTGGAATTTTTATTGGAACAATTGGTTTCTTCTTTGTGTTGTTTTTATTATACTCTAGAACATTCCCTGTAATTGCTCAGGCGGAGGTTAAAACAATTTTGAAAGGAACAGGAGATAATTACATTAGAGAAAGAGCAAATAAAGATTCACATCATGAGTAATAAAGTAATATACGCCATTTATAATGACGATGATATTTTGATGGATGCAGTAAAGAAAACAAGAGCTGCTCATCATCATATTGAAGAAGTTTTTACTCCATTCCCAGTTCACGGATTGGATAAAGCTATGGGTTTAGCACCAACAAGATTAGCAATTTGTTCTTTTTTGTATGGTTGCGTTGGTCTTTCTTTTGCAACATTCATGATGAGTTATATTATGATTCATGACTGGCCGCAAGATATTGGAGGAAAACCAAGTTTTAGTTATATCCAGAATATGCCATCTTTTGTGCCGATTATGTTTGAGTTGACAGTATTTTTTGCTGCCCACTTAATGGTCATTACTTTTTATATGAGAAGTAGATTATGGCCATTTAAACAGGCAGAAAATCCTGATGTAAGAACAACAGATGACCATTTCTTAATGGAAGTTGCTGTAAACGATAATGAAGCTGAACTAGTTTCTTTTTTCGAAGGTACAGGTGCTGTTGAAGTTAAAGTAATTGAAAAGAATTAATTGTAGCTATGAAAAGGATATATAAAATAACACTTTTAGTTGGTATAACTATTTTAGTTTCATCTTGCCACAATAATTCGGCACCAAACTATCAGTATTTCCCTAATATGTATGAATCTGTAGGTTATGAAACTTATTCAGAGGCAAAAATATTTAAAGGTGGAAAAGAAGGACAGCTTCCTGTAGAAGGAACTATTAATAGAGGTTTCGAACCTTATGAATATGAAAATTCAACAGCAGGTTACGAATTGGCAAAAGCTAATTTAAAATCTCCTTTGGATTCTATTGAAAGAAATTCAGGAAAAGGAAAAGAACTTTTCGAAATTTACTGTATTAGTTGTCATGGTGCAACTGGAAACGGTAAAGGTAAATTGGTGGAGAGAGAAAAATTTCTTGGAGTACCTAGCTATAAAGACAGAGTTATCACTGAAGGAAGTATCTTTCACGTTGAAACTTATGGTTTAAATGCAATGGGTTCACATGCAAATCAATTAAGTGCCCACGAACGTTGGTTAGTTGCTGACTATGTTCTAAAACTAAAAAGCCAATTATAATTGTTGAACAAACTGATCGTAATAGATATGTATACATTTTCAAGTAAATTAAAAACTTTTTCTATCATCCTAATGGCCGTTGGTATATTAGGAATTGGATATGGTTTTTTAACTGCTCCTAAAGATATTCAAGAAGTTGAAAAAATTCTTGCTGCAGATGCTCATGGTTCGCATGGTGTTGCACATGAAGAAACTGCAGAGGCTTCCCATAAAGAAGCGGGACATCATGAAGCTGCGGAAGCTTCACACGAATCACATAAAGATGGTGAACATGCAGAAATTAGTGCTGCCGATGAACATAAAGAACATTTAACACATGTATTGCACCAATTGCAAAATAAGCCTTGGTCTGCATTATATGTAGCTTGTATTTTCTTTTTGTTAATTTCTCTTGGAGTTTTAGCATTTTATGCTATTCAACAAGTGGCTCAGGCAGGTTGGTCTCCGGTTTTATTCAGAGTAATGCAGGGAATTACTGCTTACTTACCTGTAGCTTCAGTAATTTTCTTTTTAATTTTAGTTCTTTGCGGATTACATTTTAATCACATATTTGTATGGTTAGGTGAAGGAGTTACAGATCCTAAAAGTCCAAATTATGATGAAATTATTGCTGGTAAAGCAGGATATTTAAACTTTCCTTTTTGGATTGTTAGAGCGGGTATATTTTTATTAGGATGGAATTTATACCGTCACTATTCAAGAAAAAATTGCTTGGCTCAAGATGAAGCTAACGATGATTTAAATTACAAAAAGAACTTTAAATTATCTGCAGGATTCTTAGTATTCTTTATCGTATCTGAGTCTATCATGTCTTGGGATTGGATTATGTCTTTTGATCCACACTGGTTCAGTACTTTATTTGGATGGTATGTATTTGCTTCTTTCATTGTAAGTGCTATTACTACTATAGCATTAGTTACTATATATTTAAAATCTAAAGGATATTTAGAATATGTAAATACAAGTCACATACATGATTTAGCGAAATTTATGTTTGGCTTTAGTATTTTCTGGACATACTTATGGTTCTCTCAGTTTATGTTGATCTGGTATGCGAATATACCTGAAGAGGTAACTTATTTTATCACAAGAATTCAATTATATAACTTGCCTTTCTTTGGAGCAGTTGTTATGAATTTTGTTTTCCCATTATTGATTTTAGTTAATACTGACTTTAAACGTTTAAGCTGGGTTATTGTAATGGCTGGTGTTGTTATCTTATTAGGTCACTATGTGGATTTCTTTAATATGGTTATGCCTGGTACAGTTGGAGATAAATGGTTTATTGGAGTTTCTGAAATTGCATCTATTCTTTTCTTCCTGGGATTGTTTATTTTTGTAGTATTTACTGCATTGACTAAAGCTCCTCTGTTAGCAAAAAGAAATCCTTTCATAGAAGAAAGTAAACATTTTCATTATTAATATTTAAAGAAATAAACAGATGACAAGTTTGTTGGTAATTATAGTTTTAGTTTTATTAGCAGTTGCATTATGGCAATTGACCAAGATATTTGATCTTACTCAGGTAGGGTCTTCTTCGGACGATTCTCAGGTTGCATCAGATAATGATAATAATATTCAGGGGTATGTTATGTTTGGCTTCTTGGCATTCATATATATATTTACAATTTACGGTTTACTAAAATGGGGTGGTTTAGCGCTTCATACACCTGCTTCAGAGCATGGACTTTTAGTAGATAATTTAATGAATATTACTTGGGTTTTAATTTTCGTAGTTCAATTTATTACTCAGGGTTTATTATATTGGTTCTCTTTCAAAAATAGAGGTCATAAAGATAAAAAAGCATTATTTTTTGCTGATAGTAATAAATTAGAAGCAATCTGGAGTATAATTCCATCTGTAGTTTTAGCATGTTTAATTCTTTATGGATTGTATGCATGGAACAATATTATGTTTGTTGATAAAGATGAAGATGTAATAGAAATAGAATTATATGCTCAACAATTTAAATGGACTGCAAGATATGCAGGTCAGGATAACGTTTTAGGAAAAGCTAACGTTCGTTTAATCGAAGGTATTAATACTTTGGGTGTTGATATGTCTGATCCGAATGCTCAGGATGATATTATTGTTTCTGAATTGCATATTCCAAAAGGTAAAAAAATTCATTTCAAAATGCGTTCTCAAGACGTATTGCACTCAGCTTATATGCCTCACTTTAGAGCGCAAATGAACTGTGTACCTGGAATGGTTACTGAGTTTGCTTTTATTCCAACTTACACAACTGCTGAATACCGAGAGTTGCCATTTATGATTGAGAAAGTTTCAAACATAAACAAACTTCGATCTGAAAAAAGCACAGAGTTAGTTGCAAAAGGTGGAACAGCTTTAGATCCTTATACATTTGATTATTTATTATTATGTAATAAAATTTGTGGAGCTTCTCACTACAACATGCAAATGAAAGTTGTTGTTGATACTCCGGAAGATTATAAAAAATGGTTAAGTGAAAAAACTACTTTAGCTCAGGATATTAAAGCGGCGGCGGCTGCTGAAAAGCCATCTGAAGGAGCAGGAGCTACTACAGATAGTGCAGCAAGTACTATTGCTAAAGATACCGTAAAAGCGGTTATCGATACTGTAAAAGCAGCTGTAGCTAAAGTTGCTATGAAATAATATTTATTTAAGAAAATTTAAAGTACACATATATGTCAGCAGAAGCGCACGATCACGATCACGGACACGATCATCACGAGCACGAACATCATCATAAAGACACGTTCATTACTAAATACATCTTTAGTATTGATCACAAAATGATTGCTAAGCAATACTTGATTACAGGTATTATCATGGGTATTATTGGTATTGCAATGTCCTTGCTTTTCAGAATGCAATTAGCATGGCCAGAGGAGTCTTTTAAAATTTTTAATGTTTTATTAGGAGACAAATTTGCACCAGATGGTGTAATGGCAAATGATATTTATCTGGCTTTAGTAACAATTCACGGTACCATCATGGTATTCTTTGTACTAACGGCTGGTTTGAGTGGAACATTCAGTAACTTACTTATTCCACTTCAAATTGGTGCACGAGATATGGCTTCGGGATTCATGAATATGATTTCATATTGGTTGTTTTTCTTGTCTGCTGTAATAATGTTGTCTTCATTATTTGTTGAAGCTGGTCCAGCTTCTGCAGGTTGGACAATTTATCCACCATTAAGTGCTTTACCACAAGCTATTCCGGGTTCTGGAACAGGTATGACTTTATGGTTAGTTTCAATGGCTATCTTTATTGCATCTTCTTTAATGGGATCTTTAAATTACATTGTTACTGTAATCAACTTAAGAACTAAAGGAATGTCTATGACTAGACTTCCTCTTACAATCTGGACATTTTTCGTAACAGCTATTATTGGTGTTATTTCGTTTCCAGTATTATTATCAGCTGCATTATTATTAATTTTTGATAGAAGTTTTGGTACTTCATTCTTCTTGTCAGATATCTATATTGCAGGAGAGGTTTTACACTATCAAGGTGGTTCTCCAGTTTTATTCGAACACTTATTCTGGTTTTTAGGTCACCCTGAGGTTTATATTGTAATCTTACCAGCAATGGGACTTGTTTCTGAAATTATGGCTACGAACTCTCGTAAACCAATCTTCGGATACAGAGCGATGATTATGTCTGTTCTTGCAATTGCATTTTTATCAACTATTGTTTGGGGTCACCACATGTTTATTTCAGGTATGAATCCTTTCTTAGGATCTGTATTTACTTTTACAACTTTATTGATTGCAATTCCATCTGCTGTAAAAGCATTTAACTGGATTACAACTTTATGGAAAGGTAACTTACAATTCAACCCTGCAATGTTATTCTCTATCGGGATGGTTTCTACTTTCATTACTGGAGGTTTAACAGGAATCATTTTAGGAGATAGTACTTTAGATATTAACGTTCATGATACTTACTTTGTAATTGCTCACTTTCACTTAGTAATGGGTATCTCTGCACTTTACGGAATGTTTGCTGGTATTTACCACTGGTTCCCTAAAATGTACGGAAGAATGTTGAATAAAAACTTAGGTTATATTCACTTTTGGGTAACAGCAGTTTGTGCTTACGGAGTATTCTTCCCAATGCACTTTATCGGATTAGCTGGTTTACCAAGACGTTATTATACAAACACAAACTTTCCATTATTTGATGATTTGCAAAATGTGAATGTTTTAATTACAACATTTGCTCTTGTGGGAGGTGCGTTCCAATTAGTATTCTTGTACAACTTCTTTAGTAGTATTTTCTATGGTAAGAAAGCTGTTCAAAATCCATGGAGATCAACAACATTAGAATGGACAACTCCAGTAGAACATATTCACGGTAACTGGCCAGGTGAAATTCCTCACGTATACCGTTGGCCGTATGACTATAGTAACCCAAATCATGATGTAGATTTTGTTCCTCAAAATGTGCCAATGAAAGAAGGTGAAGAAGTTTTACACCACTAAAATATAATAATTAAAGACCATCTGAAAAGATGGTCTTTTTTGTTTTGGACAAAATTGATATTTGGGTGTAAATTTCAATTACGGAAATGTTTACAATTATTGGAATTTTAGATATTCGAATTTGTTCCAATAGATTTCTGAATTTTATTAAAAATTATCTGTTTTACAAACTGATTACTTTGTCTATCTTTGTAAGATGAATGAAAATCTGGATCCTACAACAAAAGGATATAACCCTGAAGAACTAGATCTTGAAAAAAGATTGCGTCCGCTGTCATTTGATGATTTTGCCGGACAAGATCAAGTTTTAGAAAATTTAAAAGTTTTCGTGGCAGCCGCTAATCAACGTGGAGAAGCACTTGACCACACACTTTTTCACGGCCCTCCGGGATTAGGTAAAACTACTTTAGCTAATATTTTAGCAAATGAATTAGAAGTAGGTATTAAAATCACTTCAGGTCCTGTTTTGGATAAACCAGGAGATTTGGCGGGTTTATTAACAAATCTTGATGAAAGAGATGTTTTATTTATTGACGAGATTCATCGTTTAAGTCCAATTGTAGAAGAGTATTTATATTCGGCTATGGAAGACTTTAAAATTGATATTATGATTGAATCTGGCCCTAATGCCAGAACAGTGCAAATTAATTTGAATCCTTTTACATTAATTGGAGCAACAACAAGATCTGGATTGTTAACGGCTCCAATGCGTGCCCGTTTTGGAATTTCATCACGACTACAATATTATACAACTGAACTTTTAACAACAATTGTTGAGAGAAGTGCTTCTATATTAAAAATGCCAATTTCGCTTGAAGCGGCAATTGAAATTGCCGGACGAAGCCGTGGTACACCTCGTATAGCAAATGCATTATTAAGAAGAGTTCGTGACTTTGCACAAATAAAAGGGAACGGTACTATTGATATTGAAATTGCACGTTACGCACTTAAAGCATTAAATGTGGATGCACATGGTCTTGATGAAATGGACAATAAAATTTTGTTGACCATCATTAATAAATTTAAAGGTGGACCTGTCGGCCTTTCAACTTTAGCGACTGCTGTTTCTGAAAGCAGTGAAACAATTGAAGAGGTTTATGAACCATTCCTTATCCAGGAAGGGTTTATTATGCGAACACCACGTGGACGTGAAGTAACTGATAAAGCGTATAAGCATTTGGGAAAAATAAACACTAACATTCAGGGCGGATTGTTTTAATTCTGTTTAAAATGTCTGAGAATAAAAAATATAATTACCCTAACCGACTTTCAATATTTAGATTTTTTTTGGATGCTGAAGGAGTGCGTAAAAACCCTATTCCTTTTCATAAAAGATATTTTGATAAGTTTGGAGATTCTTTTTCTTTAAAAATTGGCTTTTCAAAGCATATAATTTTATCCAGAGATAACGAAGTTGCCCAATATATTTTACAAAAAAATCAGAAGAACTATCATAAGTCTAAGTTTCAGTCTGTTTATCTTTCTAAATATTTAGGAAAAGGGCTTTTAACTGTTGACGGTGATTTCTGGCTGAAACAAAGAAGACTTATTCAACCCGCATTTCATAAGCAAAAAATGAATCAGTTAGTTGAAAATATGGATAAAACAATTGTTTTAGAGCTTGATGATTTAATTGAGGAAAAAGCAGTTGATCTTTTTCCAATTATGAGTCAGTTGGCCTTTAATGTTGTTGCTAAGTCTCTTTTCGAGCTGTCAATTTCAGAAGAAAAATTAATTCGCATTAAATATATTATCGAAGAAGTGCAGAATTTTTTAATCAAAGAAATTAGGCTTCCTCATAAAGCCTGGTGGTTTTCTGTAACAGGTCAGGTTAAGAAACATCTTGAATTGGCAGAGGAGAACAATAGTATTATTCGGGAGATTGTTGAGGAGAGAGGCAAATCTAAAGAAGATATTAATGATTTACTTAATATGCTTTTAGAAACGCGATATGAAGATACAGGTGAAGGAATGTCTGTAAAACAATTGGTTGATGAGATTAAAGTCCTATTTATTGCCGGTCATGAAACTACCGCAAATGCATTAACTTTCACTCTTTATCTTTTGGGAATAAATCCTAAGATACAACAGAAAGTTTTAGATGAAATTACAGCTATTGAATCTCTAACGGAAAATATTGTTGAGCAGCTTCAGAAAATGACTTATACAAATGCGGTTTTAAATGAGGCTATGCGTTTATATCCACCAGCCTGGATTACTGACAGGGGAAATGTTGAAGATGATAATTTAGCTGGTTATAATATAAAGAAAGGAACATTAATTGGGGTATCTTTTTATGAATTGCACCGAAATCCAAAGTATTGGGAAAATCCGGATGAATTTATACCGGAAAGATTTCTGGGAGGACAGAAGAAACAGTCAATGCAATATTTTTATCCATTTGGAGCAGGGCCCAGAATGTGTATTGGAGCTGGATTTGCTATTTATGAAATGTGTTTGACGATTTCTAATTTAGTAAAAAGATACAATATTACATCTGTTAATAGTGAAATACAGCTCAATCCACTGATTACATTGAAGCCTGTTGGAGTAAAAGTCTTATTCTCTAAAAGATGACAATTAATGCTAAAGAAACATATTCAAAATTTATAAAAACTGAAGCGAAAAGGCTTGGGTTTCTTTCTTGTGGTATTTCCAAAGCCGGATTTTTAGAACAAGAAGCGCCTCGACTTGAAAGCTGGCTAAAAAATAACAGTCATGGTCAAATGGCTTATATGGAAAACCATTTTGACAAACGATTAGATCCCACTCTATTGGTCGACGATGCTAAGAGTGTTGTTTCGCTTTTATTGAATTATTATCCTGAAGAATCTCAAACTCAGGAAAGTTTCAAAATCTCTAAATACGCTTATGGTCAGGATTATCATTTTGTGATTAAGGAGAAATTAAAAGAATTCCTTTTTTCGATTCAGGAAAATATTGGTGATGTTTCCGGGCGTGCCTTTGTCGATTCTGCTCCAGTTCTCGATAAAGCCTGGGCGGCTAAGAGCGGTTTGGGCTGGATTGGAAAAAACAGCAATCTCATAACTCAAAAAGTAGGTTCTTTTTATTTTATTGCAGAGCTTATTCTCGATTTAGATCTTGAATATGATTATGCCACTACAGATCACTGCGGTTCTTGTACGGCCTGCATAGATGCTTGTCCCACACAAGCGATAGTTGCTCCTCATGTTGTTGACGGTAGCAAATGTATTTCATATTATACGATCGAATTGAAAGAAAATATTCCGAATGATATGAAAGGTAAATTTGATGATTGGATGTTTGGATGTGACACTTGCCAGGATGTTTGTCCCTGGAATAGATTCTCAAAATCGCATTCTGAACCATTATTTAATCCTAATCCTGATTTGCTTTCTTTTACTAAAAAAGACTGGATTGAAATTACAGAAGAAACTTTTCGTACTGTTTTTAAAAATTCTCCTATTAAGAGAACAAAATTTGATGGTTTAAAACGAAATATTAAGTTTCTTGAATAAAATTTATTTTTTATTCTGCTCATTTATAAGTTTTTATTCTTTCTTTTTATTTTTTCTGTTTATTTTTTTTGAATAACATTCAGGATCTAGCTGTGAAAAAGTTGTAGGTTATTTTTGTTTTGTAAAAGTATATAATTATTTGATTTATAAGTGATTATAAAATATTTCTTATTGTTGTTTTGTAAGATTGTTTTATGATTTTGTCATCTTTTTGCTCAAAAACAAAATATTTGATAAAAATTTAAGAATTTTCTCCACTATTATTATCAAATAGTTAATTTTTATACAGGTTCAGGTTAATTTTTGTTGATAAAAAGTGTTATTCAACGTTTATCTTGGTAGTTTGTCGACGAAAGTATTTAGTATAGAGGACTTTATATAATTTCGCGACTCCAAAACTACTAATTTAATCCAAAGACAATTTTAGTCTTGAGCCTATAAATACTAATGGTCCAAACACTACTTTCTTTTTGCATTGATTTTGACAAATCTTTTAAGAGATCTTCAAAATCCATTTCCTTTCTTTTATCGTATCTGTCCTATATGTTGAAGATCTCGTTTGATTTTTCAACTTCTAATATTTCTATTATTCAAATTACAATTGTCTATGCGTAACTTTACTCTTAGAAAGTTTAATTCAATTAAACTACTTGCTTTTATTTTATTTTTAATGATTAGTTATAATGCCTCAGCTCAATTTTATACGAAGCATTATATAGCGCCAGCGCCTTGGCAGTATTTTAGTAAAGCAAATGAAATTGTTATTGCGACGAATTCAACAACAACTGTAAATATTACCGTTTCAAAAAGTGATGGTACAGTTGTAACAACACTTACAGCTTCAAAAGGAGTACCTGCAATATATAGATTTGCCGGTAAACCGAGTGCAGCTCCTGCTTTTGCATTTAATACAGTTTTAAATGCTGCAGGATTAATCGTTACGGGTAGTGCGCCGATATCTATTAATTTACGAAACGTAGCTTCTGATGCTTTAGGTGGTGATGGATCTGATCAGGATATTAAAGGAAATGCAGCATTGACTAGTTTTGGTGATGCCGGAATCGGGATAAGATTTAGAGTTGGATATTACAGAGATGGTTCTCTTGGAAATTTCAATAATTACGGTGATCAACGTCCGATTTATAGTGTAATGGCAATTACAAACGGTACAACCGTAACAATTGGAGGTGTTATAACAGCAACTTTAAATGCAGGACAAAGCTATTTATTCAAAGCAACAATTGGAACTTTAGTAGAAACTTCAAACCCGAGTGTTATGAATACTTCTGCTTTTATCGATACACCAAATGGTTGTGGAGATGGAGCTTTTAATCAAATTCCGCCAGAAGCAGTTTTAGGTTCAGAATATTTTATAGAAAGAGGAAAAGGAAACGATACGGCAGAACAAACTACTGTAATTGCAACTAAACCCAATACAAAAGTTATTGTAGATACTTATTCGGTAACCGGTGCTTTGGTATCTACAAAAACAACAACATTAGCAACAGCGGGTAGCTTTTTTACTTTTTTGAATGGTGTATCTGGAGCTAATTTTTCAGCTTCAAGAGTTTCTGCAGATAACAATGTTGTTGTTTATTCAGGAACAGCTCAATCTTGTGAAGTTGATATTTCGACGATTGCTCCGGTCTCAGAATGTGGAGGGTCTAAATTTATAGAAACAGCAAAATTTAGAAATTACGGTACAGGTTCATTGCCTTATTTTGGATATGTTCTTTTAAAAGATGCCGTATCAAAAGTATATGTTAATGGTGTAGATATTGAAACAAAATCAGGAGTTTCAGCACGTCATCAATTGGGAGCAACAGGATGGTATTTAATTAATTTTGAAGATACTCAAATCGGAAGCCCGGATGTTCTTTCCATATCTAGTGATGCTAAATTAACAGTTTCGATTGTACAACAAGGCGGAGGATTCTCTATGGCAGGTTTCTTTTCGAATTTTGCTGTTCAGCCAGAAGATCCAACTTTGGCTTACATTGCAGGAGGTGGTTGTACAAATAGTACAGCTATATTGTCAACACCAACCGGATTTGTTCCATACCAATGGTATTTTAATGGTACTGCAATATCAGGTGCTACCTCAAATACCTACACAGCAACTAAAACGGGTTCTTATTCTGTAGCTTCAACTTTAACATGTGGAGCTCAAACACAATCAAAGCCTGTATCCGTTACTTTGTGTACAGATTTGGGTGTTACAAAAACAGTAGACAATACAACACCATGTGTAGGATCGAATGTTGAATTTACAGTAACCTTATCCAATTTAGGAGTAAATAATGCTACAGGAGTTTCTGTAAATGATTTGCTTCCTACAGGATATACTTTTGTGAGTTCAACACCATCCGTAGGAACTTATAATTCAGGAACAGGAGTTTGGAGTATTGGAGATATAAACGGAGGCATAGCTGTAACATTAAAAATTGTTGCCAAAGTAAATGCTAGTGGAGCTTATACTAATACTGCAGTAATTCCGGCATCTGTTCCGGATACTAATTCAGCAAATAATTCGGCTAGTATTTCAACAACGCCAAATCCTTTGCCAACAGCTTCAATAAACGGAACATTAACAGCATGTTATACAACTACATTAACAGCAGTTACCAATGCTGGTTCTCCAGCATATGTTTGGTATAAAGATAACGTCGTAATTTCAGGACAAATATCATCTACACTAGTTGTTACAGTTGATGGAGACTATAAAGTTAAAGTCACCAATACAGCTACAACTTGCGAAAATACTTCTGCAGTTTCAACGGTTAAAGTTAGTGATACCCAAAAACCAACAATTACCTGTCCGTCAAATGTTACGGCTGTAGCCGATGCCAATTCATGCGCTGCTACGGGAGTTGTTTTGGGAACCCCAACA